>CANQSW010000054.1 GCA_947626615.1 uncultured Peptococcaceae bacterium
ACGCGATGTATGCCAAGCCGGTGGAGATACCTCTGCTGAACGCCGGGCGGAAGAGCTCCTTCTGGGAGGGGCTGGCCGTGTGGCTGGCGGTCGTTCTGCTGCTGGTGCTGGGCCTGTTCCCCAACCTGCTGACGCTTGGCGCGGGGCTGGCGGTCGTTCTGTTGTAATAAAGGAGCGGGGGAGGAATAAAAATGAGTATCATCACGGTCTTACTTGCCCTGCCGCTTCTGGGCGTGGCGCTGATATGGCTTTCGCAGGCAAAGCCGCAGGCCGCCAAATATATCGCGCTCGTCGTCTCCGGTCTGGTTTTCGCCGGCTCGCTTTATGTCTGGAGCCTGTTCGACCCGGGCGAGCTTGGCTATCAGTTCGAGCAGGTGACCGAGTGGTTCCCTGCCTTCAGCGTCAGCTTTGCCGTGGGGTTGGATAGCCTTTCGCTGCCGCTCTTTCTGCTGACGGCGCTGCTGGGCTTTTTGGTCGTTATTTATTCGTGGAATATCACCGAGCGCGCGCCGTTTTATTTCGGCCTGCTGCTGCTGCTGGAGACCGGCGTTCTGGGCGTATTTTCGGCGCTGGATTTCTTCCTGTTCTATATTTTCTGGGAAGTCGTGCTGATACCGATGTTCTTCCTTATCGGCATTTGGGGCGGCGAGCGGCGCAGCTACGCTTCGATGAAGTTTTTGATCTATACGCACGTGGCCTCGCTGATCATGCTGCTGGCGACCGGCGCGATGTACTTTAAGGCGGCGGACGTGCTGGGCTATTATACCTTCCTGATACCCGATATCACGGCGGCCGGCTTTGACTTTAGCTTCCAGATGCTGGTGTTCCCGGCGCTGCTGTTCGCGTTCTGTGTGAAGCTGCCCGTCGTGCCGCTGCACACCTGGCTGCCGGACGCGCACGTGGAAGCGCCGACGGGGGCTTCCGTGCTGCTGGCCGGCGTACTGCTGAAAATGGGCGGCTACGGCCTTATCCGCGTGGGCTATATGATCAATCCGGACGCGGCGCGGGCCTTTACGCCGCTGGTGGTGGCGCTGGCGCTGCTAAGCATCGTCTACGGCGCTTACGCGGCCTTTACGCAGGACGATCTGAAAAAGCTGATCGCTTATTCCTCGGTCAGCCACATGGGTTTCGTGTTGATCGGCCTCGCCTCGGCGACTCAGGCCGGCGTTTTCGGCGCGGTGTATCAAATGGTGGCGCACGGCATTATTTCGGCGGCTCTGTTCATGGGCTGCGGCGTTATCCAGCATAACTGCGGCACGCGCAGTATCAGCCGCCTGGGCGGGCTGTACGGCCGTATGCCTGCTGCCATGACGCTGCTGGTGCTGGCGTTTTTCGCCTCCATGGGCATACCCGGCTTTATGGGCTTTATGGCGGAATTCAGCGTTATGCTGGGCGTTTATCAGAGCTTTGGGCTGCTGGTGCTGCTGGTGGCGCTTGGCGCTGTGCTGGCCGTGGGCTATTATCTCTGGGCCTTTCAGCGGGTGGCGTTCGGGCCGCTGCCGGTGGATATGGCGCAGGTGCGCGATATCCATTGGTTCGAGTTCGTGCCGATCGCGGTGCTGCTGCTGCTGGCGCTGTATTTCGGCCTGCAGCCGGACGGTTTGGCGGCATATATGCAGGGCAGCGTTGACATGCTGCTCGTTCCGGTGCTCGATTAGGCGAAGGAGGGCGTTCGATGTTCGGTTTGCTGCGCCCGCGCGCTTATTTCGACAGCCTGACAGCCATTGACCCGGCGGAGCTGGCGCAAAGGGGCTACCGCGCCCTGCTTTTCGACGTTGACAACACTATAACCCCCTGGAATTCGCCGGAGGTGACGCCGGAGGTTTTGGCGTGGTTTGCCGCGCTGCCCCGGTATCAACTGGCCGGTTGTATCATCTCCAACAATTCGGCGGAGCGTTTGGCCCCGCTGGCGGCAAAGCTCGGCATAGATTATCTCGCCAAGGCCAGAAAACCCCTGCCGTTTGGCTACGCGCGGGTGGCGGCGCAGCTGGGCGCGGCCAAAGAGCAGACGCTGATGCTGGGCGACCAGCTGCTTACGGACGTTTTGGGCGCGAATCTGGCCGGTATCGACGCGGTGCTCTTAAAGCCGATCTCGCTGGCGCGGGAGTTCCGCTGGACTTATGTTAACCGCCGGCTGGAGAAGCTGCTCTGGCGGCCGGTCATGCGCGACGTGCCGCATAACCGTTTCTAAAACGCTTTTTTTCCGCGTTATACCGCCCTTGCGGGCGGCTTTTTTTTGGCATAAAACCCCGGCTTGTCACATATATTCCAGCAAACGGCGAGCAGGAAGGCTGGGATAAACTATGGCGAACCGGGATCTTTTCAGTGGCGCGGATATGGGCCGCCGCCGGGCGGAGGAGGGCCGCGGCACGCTCTCCGGGCGGCTGTTCTGGCAGGGGCTGGCGGCGCTGCTGCTGTTTATGGGCGTGGTCTGCCTGTATGAGCAGGAAAGCGCTCTGGGCGAGGGCGTGCGCTACGTGGTGGCGCTGGCGCAGGTAGACGGGCAGGAGAGCCTGGCGGTGAACGGTTTGGCCGACCTCTGGCGCGAGACGCTGGCCGGGCTGCGTCTGCCGCTGGACGAGGCCGGGGAGCAGCCGGTCTCCGGCAGTATCGAGCCGGGCGATTATCAGCCGGGCGAGGACTATCTGGCCGCGGCGGCTCTCTCCGAAGACGGCGCGCCGGTGCTGATATTGCCGGCCAGCGGCCTGATGCAGGGGGCTTTTGGCGAGGTGACGGAGCAGGGCCTGCCGCTTTTGGGCGTGCAGATATACTGCCAGGGCGAGCAGGAGGTGAAGGCCGCCGCCATTGGCGAGGTGGTGGAGGTCGTCCCCGGCGAGCGGGTGCGCCTGAAGCATACCGGCGGGGTGGAGACTTCTTACAGCGGAGCTTTGACGGCGTCGGTGCAGGTGGGCGACGTGCTGCGGCAGGGGCAGACGCTGGGCCGCATCGACGAGGACGTGCTGTTCTTTCAGGTTCTGGTGGACGGCCAGCCGCAGGACCCTTTTTTGTACGTTAAGGGGCCGGAATGACGGCCGGGCTCTCGCCGTTTATCCGGGCGGGCTGGCCGGAGCTGGCGGCGGCGCTGCTGCTTTTTCTGCTGCTGCACGAGCTGGCGCATTATCTGGCGCTGCGGCTGCTGGGGTTTCGCGGCGGCGTGCAGCTGCGGGGGCTGCTCGGCCCGGCCATGCGGGCGGATCTGGCCTGCCAGGGCTGGCGCGAGGCTTTGGCGGCGGCGGCCGGCCCGGCGGCCAACCTGTTTTTTCTGCGGCTTTGCCTGTTCTTTGGCTGGCAGGCGGGGGCGCAGGTAAACTTTGCGCTGGCGGCGCTGAACCTGCTGCCTTTTCTGCCCTTAGACGGCGGCAAGCTGCTGCGCGGCCTGCTGGCCGGGGCTTTCGGCTGGCAGGCGGTCTCCGGGGCGCTGCTGTTTTTGGCGCGGGCGGCGGCGCTGGCCTTTGCGCTCTGCGTTTGGTATTTCGGGCTGCGGCGGCCGCTGCTTCTGCTGGCGCTGTGGCTCTATCTTTTGGCCTGGCGGGAAGAACGCAATTTGCCGCTGCAGCTCCTGCCAGCGCTGCTAAAAACCGTGGGGCAGCGCTTGCGGCCCGGGCGCGTTGTGAGGATAAGCCGGGATATGCCGCTTTACAGGGCAGCGCGGCGTTTTGCCCCAGGCTGGCGGAACTGGCTGCTCTTTGGCGGGCGGCTGTTTGACGGCGACCGTCTGATCGAGCGGCTGGCGGACGGCGGCGGCGATATATTGTTATCCGAGCTTTGCCCGCGAAATTCGGCGATAAATTAGCCGCGGCGGAAAGGAAAACGCGCCCTCTTGCCGAATAAATAAAGTTTAGTATCTTACGGCAAGGAGTCGATCATTTTGCGCGAACAGGCAAAAAGCTGGGAGGCCGAAGTGGCCGCCGTGCTGCCTCTGGTGGACAAGCCCACGCGGTATCTGGCCGGCGAATATAACAGCGCGCCGAAGGACTGGGCGGGTTTGGCCGCCACGATGGTGCTGCTTTTCCCCGACCTTTATGAGATCGGTATGTCGCATTTGGGTATGCGCGTTTTGTACGAGGCGGTGAACCGCCGGCCGGAATACGCCTTCGAGCGCTGCTTTGCCCCGGCCGCGGATATGGAAGAGCTGCTGCGCGAGCGGCATATACCGCTGTTTAGCTGGGAGAATTATCACGCTGTGCGTGATTTTGACGTGGTGGGCGTAACTCTCCAATACGAGATGAGCTTCACCAACATTTTGAATATGCTGGAGCTGGCCGAAATACCGCTTTTGGCGGCGGAGCGCCCAGATTGGGCGTATCCGCTGGTGGTGGCGGGCGGGCCGTGCGCCTATAACCCCGAGCCGCTCTGCGATTTCTTCGATCTTTTCATCATCGGCGAGGGCGAGGAGGTCGAGCTGGAGCTGCTCGATCTTTACGCGGCCTGCCGGGCGGAAAATATCGGCAAGGACGAGTTTCTGCGCCGGGCCTGCCAGATCCCCGGCATCTACGTGCCGGCGTTTTACCGGCCGGAATACGACGCGGCGGGGCGGCTGGCGGCCGTTACCCCTGCGCCCTTTGCGCCGCCCCGGGTGAAGAAGCGCATCATCAAGGATATGGACGCCGTGCCTTTTCCGGAATGTCAGATCGTGCCGTTTGCCGAGATCGTCCACGACCGCGCGGTGATCGAAGTCATGCGGGGCTGCAACCGCGGCTGCCGCTTCTGCCAGGCCGGGATAATCTACCGCCCCGTGCGGGAAAAATCGCAGCGGACGCTGGCGGCGCAGGCGGCGGCGGCCCTGGCCTCCACCGGCTATGACGAGCTCGGTCTGGTGAGCCTTTCCACCGCGGATTATTCCCGCGTGGAGCCGCTGCTGGATCAGCTTTTGGCGGAACACGCCGCCGCCGGCGTTTCCGTTTCTCTGCCCAGCCTGCGCGTGGACGCGGTCTCCGTCGGCCTGGCGGAGCGCATACAGACCGTGCGGCGCTCCGGCCTGACGCTGGCCCCGGAGGCCGGCACGCAGCGCCTGCGCGACGTGATCAACAAGGGCGTGCGCGAGGAGGATATCTTTGCGGCGGCTGAGGCGGCGCTGGCAGCCGGCTGGACTTCGTTCAAACTGTATTTCATGGCCGGGCTGCCCTATGAGACCGACGACGACCTGCTGGGCATCGCGGCGCTGGCGCGGCAGCTGCTGGCGCTGGGCGCGGCGGCGCACGGCAAAAGGCGGCTCAATATCACCGTCAGCGTGGCGTTCTTCGTGCCCAAATGCGACACGCCGTTTCAATGGTTCGGCCAGAACAGCCGCGAGGAGCTGGCTCGCAAGCGCGAGCTGCTCTATCAGGCGTTTCGCTCGATACGCGGAGCGAAACTGAACTGCCACGATATCGAACTTAGCTTTTTGGAGGGCGTGTTCAGCCGGGGCGACCGCCGGCTGGGGCGCGTTTTGCTGGCGGCGCATCAGCTTGGCTGCAAATTCGATTCCTGGCACGAGCATTTTGATTATGCCGCCTGGCTGCGGGCCTTCGAGCTCTGCGGCATAGACCCGGCGGCCTATGCCGGGCGCGAATTTGCCGCGGCAGATACGCTGCCATGGGATCATATCGACTGCGGCGTGGACAAGCGCTGGCTCTGGCGCGAGTGGCAGAAGGCGGCGGCGGCGCAAACGACGCCGGACTGCCGCAAAGGCCCCTGCAGCGGCTGCGGCGTCTGCCCGAGCCTTGGCTGCGACAACCGGGCTGCCCGCCGCGTATTCCGAAGGCTTCAACCCGCACCCGAAGCTCTCCTTTGGTCCGCCGCGCAGCGTGGGCGTGGAGGGCTTAGCGGAGTGGGGCGACCTGACGCTGCGTGAGGAGATCGCGCCGGAGGAGATAATGCGGCGGCTGAACGCGGCCCTGCCGAACGGCGTGCGTCTGACCTCGGCCCGGCTGCTGCCGCCCGGGCCGCACCCCGCGCTGATGGCGATGATAAATTTGACCGTCTACGAGGCCGAATTTGCGCCGGAAGCAGACATGGCGGAGCTTGCCGCCAACGTGCGGCGTTTTCTGGCGGCCGATAAGTGGGAGATCGAGCGGCGGCACCCGCGCAAGGGTGTAAAGACGGTCGACCTGCGCCGGGGCGTGGCGGCGCTGACGCTGGACGCCCACACTTTGACGCTGGAGATACCGTTTGCCGAAACGGGCGCGGTCAAGCCGTTCGAGGTCATGCGGGAGATCGCGCCGGCCGGGGCGGCTTATCTGCTGCGCCGGGTGGGCTTATATACCGTGAACGCGGCGGGCGGCCGCGAGTTGCCGTGAGGCGGGGAGAAACGATGAAAAGAAATATCATTGTCAAACAGGACGAATTTGAAACGCTGGTGGCCCTGCTGGAGGGGGACCGTCTGGCGGAAATATACGTGGAGCGCGAATACCAGCAGAGCATCGTTGGCAACGTCTATAAAGCGAAGGTGGAAAACGTGCTGCCCGGTATGCAGGCGGCCTTCGTCAACTTCGGCGCGGCCAAAAACGGCTTTCTGCACCTGCGGGACGTGGTGGCGCATAAGCTGGACGCCGAGGGCAGGCTGCAAGAGCCGGGCGTGGCGATAAATCAGGTGCTGCGGCCGGGGCAGGAAGTTATGGTGCAGGTGGTGAAAGAGCCGACGGGCAGCAAGGGCGCGAGGCTCACCATGAACCCCTCGCTGCCGGGGCGGCTGCTGGTGCTGCTGCCGACAACGCCGAGCCTGACGCTTTCCCGCCGTATCGAGGACGAGGCGACCAGAGAGCGGCTGCTGACTCTGGCGCGCCGGCTGCTGAGGGCATGGGCGCGATAATCCGCACCGCCGCGGCCGACGCCACGGAGGAAGAGCTGGCGCACGATCTGAAAGCGTTGACGCGCCTTTGGAAGTGGCTGCTCGGCAAAAACGCCCGCGCCAAGGCCGTGACGCTGCTCTATCAGGATCTGGGGCTGCTGCAGCGCGTGGTGCGCGATACGTTTTACAGCGATATTGGCCGCATATACGTCAACAACACCGCCACGGCGGCCCACCTGGCGGAGATCGTGGGGGCGATCGCGCCGGAATATCTGCCCAAAATAGAAGTCTCGCCGCACGACGTGATGGCGCTGTATAACGTCTCCGCCCAACTGAAGCAGGCGCTGGCGGACAAAGTCTGGCTGAAATGCGGCGGTTATCTGGTGATCCAGCACATGGAGGCGTTCACGATCATCGACGTGAACACCGGCAAATACGTGGGCGACTCGGCGCACGGCTTTGCCGACGTGGTGCTGCGGACGAACATCGAGGCGGCGCAGGAGGTGGCGCGCCAGCTGCAGCTGCGAAACATCGGCGGCATCATCATCGTTGATTTTATCGATATGCGCGAGGAGGCCGACCGCGTGCAGGTGCTGCAAATGCTGCAACAGGCGCTTGCCACCCACCGCGTCAAGACCAACGTGCTGGGCTTCACGCAGCTGGGGCTGGTGGAGATGACGCGCAAGAAGAACGGCTACACCCTACAGGAAATGTTCGAGCGGCCCTGCCCGTTCTGCGGCGGCAAGGGCAGCGTGGCCTCGGAGGGCAGCGTCTGCGTCGACGTGCTGGCCGATCTGGCCGATCTGGCGGCGCGGACGGCCGAGCCGGCGCTGTTCGTCGAGACGAACCCGATAGTTTCTTCGTATATCATCGGCCCGGCGGGCGAGACCAAGGCCGCGCTGGAGCGGCGCTTCGGCAAAAAGCTCTGCATACGCGGCAACGCCGAGCTGAAAATGACCGAATACGTGGTGCGCGTCTTTTCCGGCGATCTCTCGGAGCTGGACGCGGCTCCCTTTGCGCCGGGCGAGCTGCTGGAGGGCTTTCTCTGCGAGAAGCATAACGCGAACAAAGCCGACGCTATCTGCCGCGTGAACGGCTACGTTATTCTCGTGAAGGACGGCGGGGAGCTGGTGGGCGAAAAGCGCCGCTTGAGGATAACCGAGGCGCACCAGACTTTTGCCTGCGCCGAGCTGGCGGATAAGGACGCGGGCGGTTTTTGCAAAAAGCCTTGACAAATCGCCCGATACTTAATATAATATTATGGTGTCACGGGGCGTAGCTCAGTTTGGCTAGAGCGCTACCTTGGGGTGGTAGAGGCCGCACGTTCAAGTCGTGTCGCTCCGACCATAAAAATGACCGGCTGCTTTTTGAGGCAGGCCGGTCATTTTTCCGTTCAAAGCCGCAGCTTATGCCCGAACAGGCAGTAGCGGGGGCTTTCTTCGCCGAAAAGCCGGTGGCGGAGGAGGTCGTCCAGCCAGATCGCCAGCACTGACAGCGGTATCCACAGCAGAAAATATTGCAGAGATATCTGCCCCAGCAGGTTAAAGGGCAGCGCGCTGTAATCCCAAACGCCCAGCCCCAGCCAAAGGTTCACGATCAATCCGCAAATAAATTCCGCCGCCGTTATCAGCGCCGCGCCCAGCAGAGCTTGCAGCGAGAGGTCCAGATACCACGGCAGCACCTCGTTGATCAGCCCCGCCAGCACGAAGCAAAGCCCGCCCAGCACGAACATCGAGGGGTGGCTGAAGCCGCGCCACAGCGTCTCCACCCCAACGTAGGCCGCCCCGCCGATCAGAAAAAGCAGCGCAAGCCGGCAGCAGAGCTTCAATTTGGGCATGGCGCGCCTCCTTTAGTTTGCCTTTGTCTAAAGTTATGCGCGCGGCCGCCGAAAAATGCCGCGCGGGCCGCCGCAGGGATTGTATCTGAAAAAAAACATTGCAAAGATGTGGCACATTGGCCGTTTTGCGGGTATTTACTTATAGACAGGCAGTTTTTGACCAAAAAGGGGGAATATGCGATGCTGAAAAAGAGATTTTGGCTGCTGGCGGCTATGTTTATCGCTATGGCGGGCTGGGCGGCGCCGTGCCTGGCGGCGGACGATTCATACCTGCCGTATGCCTGGGAGCTTGTTCATATCAGCTGCGCGGCGGACGACGCTTATTTCTACTGGATAAGCGGGGAGAACAAAGACGGCGTTTGGGAGGACGCCCTTTATCAGACGCCGCGCCGGGGCGGCGAAAAGCGGACGTTGTATACGGCCGGCAGCATAAAGGATATCAACTGC
>CANQSW010000055.1 GCA_947626615.1 uncultured Peptococcaceae bacterium
GTATTTGCCTCCTTGTACATCTCCCGTCTTGGCGGAGTGGGCTGCGGTCACCCCTGGCGCTGGGGCAGACGGCGGCCATAGAGGTAGAGCCGTTGCTCTCGATCGCCTCGGAGACCATGCGGATAGCGTAGGGGAACTCCTCCGGCCCTGGGATAACGGGCTCAAGCGCGCGCTCCGCCAGAGCGCCGTGGCCGATCTCACGCCGGCCGGGGCCGCGCATCGGGCGCGTCTCGCCGGTGCTGTAAGGCGGGAAGTTATACTGGTGCATATAGCGTTTGGAAGTCTCCAGCCCCAGGCCGTCCAGCGTCTGGGATTCGGAGAGCGTGCCCAGCGTGCAGACGTTCAGCACCTGCGTCTGGCCGCGGGTGAACATCGACGAGCCGTGCACCTTGCCGAGGATATCGACCTCGCAGGTGATCGGGCGCACCTCGTTCAGCGCGCGGCCGTCGATACGCAGCTTGTCGCGGGCGATCATGGTGCGGAAAACTTCCTTTTCCATTTTGTCGATAAATTTAGCGATATTCTCCTGCTCGGCGACGTATTCCTCGCCGGAAAAGCGCGCGGCGATAGCGGCCTTGGTGCCCTCCAGCAGATCTTCGCGCTCCTGCTTGGGCAGCTTCTCCACCGCGCATTTATGCACGGCGGCGGCGAGCTCGTCCTTATACGCCATGATAGCCGCTTCCAGCTCGGCGTTAACGTGTTCTTCCTCAAAGACTTCTTTTTCCTTGGCCAGGCCCATAGCCAGCGCCTCGGTGCGGAAATCCTCGATAAAGGCCACGATGCGTTTGATCTCCTCGTGCGCCGTCAAAATAGCGTCAAGAATAGTTTCCTCCGGTATCTCGGCCGCGCCGGCCTCCACCATCATAATGGCGTCCTTCGTGCCGGCCACCGCGATATGCATGACGCTCCTGGCCTTCTGCTCCACCGTGGGGTTGACGACGAACTGGCCGTCCACCATGCCCATAATAACGCCCGCGATCGGCCCGTTGAAAGGCGCGTGCGAGATATGCAGGGCGGCGGAAGCGCCGCACATGGCGGTGATCTCCGGCGGGCAGTCGTGATCCACCGAAAGTATGGTGGCGATGACCTGCACGTCCTTGCGGTATGCCTTGGGGAACAGCGGGCGCAGCGGCCGGTCGATCAGGCGCGCGTTCAGGATCGCCTGATTGCTGGCGCGGCCTTCGCGCCGGATAAAGCCGCCGGGAATTTTACCCACGGCGTACATTTTTTCTTCATAATCGACCGTCAGCGGGAAAAAGTCTATCCCGTCCTTGGCCTTGGCCGCGATGGTGGCCGTGGCAAGCACCGCCGTTTCGCCATAGGTGATAAACACCGCGCCGCTGGCCTGCTTGGCCATTCTGCCCGTCTCCAAAGTCAGCGTCCTGCCGCCGACTTCCAGGCTCTTTCTCAAAATCTCTGTCATTTACGTCCTCCTGTTTTGTCTTAGTCCTTTAGCAACAAGTTTCTATTCGATATTCGACAGATAGTTTTATTTTCCTGCCGGGGCCGTTATTTTTATCCGGGCAAAAGCAAACCGGCGGCCCCAGAGCGGGCCGCCGGTCAATAAACGGTATTTTGCGCCGGAAAAATCAGACGGACAATATGTCTTTTTCCTTTTTCTTCAGCGTCTCGTCGATCTTCTTCACGAAATCGTCGGTCTGCTTCTGGGCCTTATCGAGCGCTTTTTTCACGTCGTCCTCGGAGATGTCGGCCAGCTTCTGCTTCTCCAGCGCTTTCAGCTTGTCGTTCACGTCGCGGCGGACGTTTCTCACGGCCACCTTGGCTTCCTCGGCGCGGCGGCCGCAGCTTTTCACCAGCTCTTTGCGGCGCTCCTCGGTCAGCGGCGGGATCGCCAGACGGATCACCTGACCGTCGTTGGTGGGGTTGATACCCAAATCGGAAGTCTGGATAGCCTTTTCGATCGCTTTGATCATGCCGCGATCCCAGGGCTGCACGACCAGCAGCCGCGCTTCCGGCGCAGAGATCGAGGCCATCTGCGCGATCGGCGTCTGCGAGCCGTAATAATCCACCGTGATCTTGTCCAGGATAGCCGGGTCGGCGCGGCCGGCGCGCATAACGGCGAAATCCTGGCACATAGCGTCGTAAGATCTCTGCATTCTTTCTTCGGCAGTTTGCAAAATTTCCTTGATCGGCATTACTCTGCACCTCCCACGATCGTACCGATTTTTTCTCCTCGCACCACCCGCATGATGTTGCCCGGCGTATCCAGGTTGAACACCACCAGCGGTATAGCGTTATCCATACAAAGAGTGGCGGCCGTGCTGTCCATGACCTGCAGGCCCTGACTCACCACGTCCAGAAAATCCAGCTTGTCGTATTTTTTGGCGTTCGGGTTCAGCTTCGGGTCGCTGTCGTAAACACCGTCGACGCCCTTTTTCGCCATTAAGATAGCGTCGGCTTCCATTTCCGCCGCGCGCAGAGCCGCCGTCGTGTCGGTGGAAAAATACGGGTTGCCCGTGCCGGCGGCGAATATCACCACGCGGCCCTTCTCCAGATGCCGGATTGCCCGGCGGCGGATATAAGGCTCGGCAAACTGGCGCATCTCCACCGAAGACTGCACCCGCGTGATCACGCCGATGTTCTCCAGCGCGTCCTGCAGGGCCAGCGCGTTCATCACGGTGGCCAGCATACCCATATAATCGGCGGTGGCGCGGTCCATGCCTTTGTTAGCGCCCGTTGCACCCCGCCAGATGTTGCCGCCGCCCACCACCAGAGCCGTCTCCAGCCCCAGCTCGCAGACCTCTTTGATCTGCTGGGCGATGGATTGTATGGTAAAGGGATCGATACCGAAGCCCTGCTCGCCGGCCAACGCCTCGCCGGAGAGCTTCAGCACCACCCGTTTGTATTTCAGCGCGCTCATAGCCGTGTCCTCTTATTTGGCGGTCATTTTGGCCACCTCGGCGGCCAGGTCGTCTACCTTCTTTTCAATGCCTTCGCCCACCTCATAGCGCACAAAGCTCTTTACGGCAACGTCCGCGCCGCAGGCCTTGGCGATCTGCTTCACGTAAGCGCCCACGCTGATATCGCCGTCTTTGACGAATTTCTGCTCCAAAAGGCAGGTCTCTTTCAGCTCCTTCTTCAGGCGGCCGACCACCATTTTTTCCACGATCTCGGCCGGTTTGCCCTCGTTAAGAGCCTGCTGCATCAGGATATTCTTCTCATGCTCCATATACTCGGGGTCTACGCTGTTTTCGTCCACAAACTGCGGATTCATGGACGCCACCTGCATGGCCACGTCGCGGCCCATAGTCTTGATCGGGTCGATATTTGCGGCCGCGGTGGCAAATTCCACCAGCACGCCGATCTTGCCGCCGCCGTGGATATAGCCGGCGCAGACGCTGTCCGCCGCGTCGAACTTGGCGAAGCGGCGAATGTTCATGTTCTCGCCGATCTTGGCGATCTTGGCGGTGAGCTCGTCTTTGACGGTGCCCTCGCCCAGCTTGCCCTCCAGCAGCTCGTCCACCGTGGCGAAGTTGTTATCCAGCACCACCTGCACGAAGGCGTTCACCATGTTGACGAATTCCTCGTTTTTGGCCACGAAGTCCGTCTCGGAATTTACCTCGATGATAGCGCCGTGTTTGCCGTCGGCGGAAAAGCCGATAGCCACCAGGCCTTCGGCGGCGATGCGCCCGGCCTTTTTGGCGGCCTGAGAGAGGCCTTTTTCACGCAGATAATCGATGGCGGCCTCCATATTGCCGTCCGTCTCGGTGAGGGCGCGCTTGCAGTCCATCATGCCGGCGCCGGTGCGCTCACGCAGTTCTTTTACCATAGCTGCACTGATCATTTGATTTTCCTCCTTAAAATTTCGTCTGAAATACGTTTTTGGTCTGTTCCGGTTAAAAAAGAGGCAGAGAGGCAAGCCTCCCCACCTCTTTTGCAAGGTCAAAAAATATTCTGCCGTCGCTTTATTCGGCGGTCTCTGCCTCAACAGCCTCCGCGGCCTCGGCGGCGGGAGCTTCCTCCGCGGCGGGAGCCTCGGCCATGGACATACCCTGATTGCCCTCGATCACGGCGTCGGCCATTTTGCCGGTGAGCAGACGCACGGCACGGATAGCGTCGTCGTTGCCGGGGATCGGATAGTCGATCTCGTCCGGGTCGCAGTTGGTGTCGACGATAGCCACGATCGGGATATGCAGGCGTTTGGCCTCGGCCACCGCGATGCGCTCTTTGCGCGGGTCGACGATGAACATAGCGCCGGGCTGCTTCTTCATATCCTTGATGCCGCCCAGGAAACGCTCCAGCTTCTCCATTTCGTGATTCAGCACGGCGACTTCCTTCTTCGGCAGCTTATCAAAGGTGCCGTCCTCCTGCATCTTTTCCAGCTCGCGCAGGCGGCGAACTCTGGTCTGGATCGTCTTGAAGTTGGTGAGCATACCGCCCAGCCAGCGCTCGTTCACGTAGAACATACCGCAGCGGTTGGCTTCTTCCTTGATAGCCTCCTGCGCCTGCTTTTTGGTGCCGACGAACAGGATATCCTTGCCCTCGGCGGCGACGGATTTCATAAAGTTGTACGCCTCGTCGACTTTATGCACCGTCTTTTGCAGGTCGATAATGTAGATACCGTTTCTTTCGGTGAAGATGAAGCGCGCCATTTTGGGGTTCCATCTTCTGGTCTGGTGGCCGAAGTGTACGCCGGCCTCCAGCAGCTGTTTCATGGAAATTACAGCCATTTTTTCTTCCTCCTTTTGGTTTCAGCCTCCGGCTGTTTCCCGGGCCCCGCATACGCCAGAGGCGCACACCGGCGAAGCCTATCCGCAGCCGTGTTTATTTTGAGCCGTTTGGTATTATACCACAAAAAAGGCCGCGCCGCAAGCTGTTTTTACAGAATTTTCAGCCCGCGGCGCGTTTATTTGGCTTTTTTTTGGCTTATTTCAGCATATTGGTCAATTTGCCGACGATCCTGCCGTCTTTGAAGAGCAGCGGATACGTCCAATTATCGGAGCCCTCGGTGGCGATCTCCGTTTCCACTATCAGCACGACCTGCCCGTCGGTGTCAACGTAGAAAGCGTCGGTGGTGAAGCCCAGCCACTTATGCTTGTAGCCGTCGTTCATTTCTTCGTCAATATACTGCACCAGAGCGGCCGCGATATCGTCGTCGCTGGAGCCCACCTGCGCCCGCGCCAGATCTTCGTCGACCGTATAGCCGGTCAATTTGTCATAGACAAAGGTATCTACCTCGCCGTCCGTGCCGTAATTGGTCGCCATCTGCTTAAACAGCACGATAGAAACGGCGGTGTCGGTATCCAGAATAAGCGGCCGCACGCTGAGCGCGGTCTCATTGCCATTTTCGGCCAGCCAGGCCCGGCAATCGGCAGCATAATCTTCCAGCTTCTCGTTCAGCATCTGCATACCCTTGCTGTCGCCGGGGTCGGCAAACGCCGGCACCTGCACGGTATAATCGCTGAATTCTTCGATAGCGCTCGCCTCGTCCAGCAGCAGCGTCAAATTATCGACGTCGTCCACGCTCTGCCAGGCCACGGTGTACGCGCCGGTCTGTTCCGGCTTCGTCTGGCCCGCCTTTGCACCGTCGTCGGAGCAGCCGACCAGCGCCAGCACCACCAGCAGCAGCACCAGCAGCCCGGCCAACGCCCGGTTCACTTGAGCAAAGGGAAATTCGGCATAATCGGTTTTGTGCATTTCTTTACCTCCTGTGGTCGTCCTCTTACATTCTCGGACGCATTTCTACAAACTATACATTAACATTTCTGGGCATTTTTTTGCGCGCTTTTTTTCACCCTCTGCCATAAATACAGTTTTTCCCAGAGTTTTCCTGCACAAAACGGCAAAATTTTTACAAAATATACCGGCTGAGGTCCTCGTTGTCCGCCAGCGAGGCCAGCTTGCCCTCCACGTAGGCGCGGTCGATGACGACCTTATCCAGCGAAGCGTCCGGCGCGATAAAGAGCAGATCCTCCAGCACCTTTTCCAGCACGGTGTGCAGACGGCGCGCCCCGATATTCTCCGTGGCGGCGTTCACGCGATAGGATATCTCGGCCAGCGCGTCCACGCCGTCTTCCGAGAACGAAACGTCGACGCCGTCGGCCTGCAGCAGCGCCACGTATTGCTTCACCAGCGAGTTCTGCGGCTCCAGCAGGATACGGCGGAAGTCCTCCTCCGTCAGGCTCTCCAGCTCCACCCGGATAGGAAAGCGGCCCTGCAGCTCCGGTATCAGATCGGAGGGCTTGCTCATGGAAAAAGCGCCCGCCGCGATAAACAGAATGTAATCCGTCTTGACCTGGCCGTATTTGGTCATCACCGTGCTGCCCTCAACGATAGGCAGGATATCGCGCTGCACGCCGTCGCGCGCCACGTCGGCGGAATTGCTGCCACGGCCCACGATCTTGTCGATCTCGTCGATGAAAACGATGCCGCTCTGCTCCGCCCGCTCGATGGCTCTGGCCGTCACGTCGTCCATATCCAGCAGTTTGGCGCTTTCCTCCTGCACGAGTATTTTTCTCGCCTCGCTGACCGGGAGCTTGCGTTTATGCGTCTTTTTCGGCATGATGCTGCCCAGAACGTCCTGGATATTTATGCCCATTTCCTCCATGCCATTGGCGATAGGCTGCTGTTCCTCTACCTCGATCTCCACCAGGTGATCCTCCATCTCGCCCATTTCCAGTAGACGGCGCACCTGTTCGCGGCGGTTCTTGTTATCCTCGAGATATTGGCGGTCGTCCTCCGTCTCCGGCTCGGCGTTCTGCCCGCCGAAGAACATTTCCATCGGGTTTTTGGGCTTTTTCTCGCGCTTGGTGGGGGCGAGCAGCTCCAGCAGACGCTCCTCCGCCGCCGCCTCGCCCTGCGGGCGCACGCGCTCTATCTGCTCGGCCTTCACCATACGCACGGCCGTCTCCGTCAGGTCGCGGATAATGCCCTCGACGTCGCGGCCCACGTAGCCGACCTCGGTGTATTTGGTGGCCTCCACCTTGATGAACGGCGCGTTCACCAGCTTGGCCAGCCGCCGCGCGATCTCGGTCTTGCCCACGCCCGTCGGCCCGATCATGATGATGTTTTTCGGCATGATCTCGTCCTGTATGGCCGCGCCCAGCTGCTGACGGCGGTAGCGGTTGCGCAGGGCCACCGCCACGCTCTTTTTGGCGGCCAGCTGGCCGACGATAAATTTGTCCAGTTCGGAGACGATCTGTCTTGGCGTCAGTTCGAGCATATATTTCCCCTCCTCAGGCTTCTTCCACGATAATATTTTTGTTGGTGAAAATGCAGATATCGGAGGCGATATCTATCGCCTCGCGCGCGATCTCGGCCGCCGTCATATCCGTGTGGGCGACCAGCGCCCGCGCCGCCGCCAGAGCGTAGGCTCCGCCGCTGCCGATCGCCGCAATGCCGTCGTCCGGCTCGATGACCTCGCCGCTGCCGGAAAGTATCAGCAGTTCGCCCGCGCCGGCCACCACCATCATGGCTTCCAGATTGCGCAGCACCTTGTCGGTGCGCCATTCCTTGGCCAGAGTGACCGCCGCGCGCGTCAGGTTGCCGTTATATTCCTCCAGATAGCCCTCGAATTTCTCCGAGAGGGTGAAGGCGTCGGCCACCGCCCCGGCAAAGCCGATCACCACCTGATTTTTATACAGCCGGCGGACTTTTCTCGCGCCGTTTTTCATCACGATGCTCTGCCCCAGCGTCACCTGCCCGTCGCCGGCTACGGCCACCTTGCCGTTTCGCTTCACGCCGCAGATCGTCGTCCCTTTAAGCTCCACCATGGTCATTCCTCCTTGCTCATGCTTATCGCCGTATCACGGCTTTTCCGGTTCGTCCTCTATCTGTGCCGCCGCCGGCTCGTCCTCCCGGTACAGCGGGCTGTTTTGCCGCAGCCAGGCCAGCGCCCGCGCGGCTATCTGCAAATTCTTCTGCTGCTTGCCGCGCACCTTATAACCCAGCGGCTCCAGCAGGCCGAACGTCACGTTCATCGGCTGAAAATCCGGCGAGGGCGTTTGCAGATGAGCGAGCAGGCCGCCCAACGCCGTCTCACGCGGCCAGAAAAACGGCTCTTCGCCCCGCAAACGCCGGGCCGCGTTATAGCCCGCCGCCAGCCCGCAGGCCGCGCTTTCCACGTAACCCTCCACGCCGGTGATCTGCCCGGCGAAATATATCTCCGGCGCGCTTTTAAGCGAAAGATCAGACTGCAAAAGCCTGGGCGCGTTCAGAAACGTGTTGCGGTGCATAACGCCGAAGCGCAGAAATTCTGCCCGCTCCAGCCCCGGTATCAGCCGGAACACCCGCTGCTGCTCGCCCCACAAAAGCCGCGTCTGGAAGCCGACCAGATTGAACATGCTGGCCGCCGCGTTATCCTGCCGCAGCTGCACTACGGCGTAAGGCTCGCGCCCCGCGTCGTGCGGGTTCGGCAGGCCCACGGGCTTCATGGGGCCAAAACGCATCGTGTCCTCGCCGCGGCGGGCCATGCTTTCGATCGGCATACAGCCCTCAAAATCCTTTTCGCTCTCAAAATCATGCAGGGGCGCGCGCGCCGCCGTGATCAGCTCCTGGTAAAAGCGCAGGTATTCCTCGCGGCTCATTGGGCAGTTCAGATAATCGCCCCGCTCGCTTTCGCCCCGGCCATAGCGCGATCCCCAGTACGCCTTCGTCATATCGACCGTCGCGCCGTCCACTATCGGGGCCACCGCGTCGTGGAAGTGCAGATACGCCTCGCCCAGCCGCCGCCGCAGGTCGTCCGCCAGCGCGTCGGAGAGCAGCGGCCCGGCCGCCACGATCAGCAGCGTCTCGCCGTCTAACAGGGGCGCCAGCTCCGTTACCTCCTCGCGGCGCAAGGCGATGTTCGGGTGGTTCTCGATACTTGCCGTCACCAGGCGGGCAAAGCCCTCTCTATCCACCGCCAGCGCGCCGCCCGCCGGCACTTTGGCCTTATCGGCGCAGCGCATGATCAGCGAACCCTGCCGCCGCATTTCTTCTTTCAGCAGGCCCACGGCGTTAGCCAGCCCCGCCGCGCGCAGCGAATTGCTGCACACCAGCTCGGCCAGCTCCGCCGTTTGGTGCGCCGGCGAACGCCGCC
>CANQSW010000056.1 GCA_947626615.1 uncultured Peptococcaceae bacterium
GCGCACGGACGGTTTATCCGCCTTATTGGCGGAGCCGTCCGCCGGGGTGACCTGCGCCAGCGTGCTTTTCGGCACGGGGGTGGCGTCGGCCAGCGCCTGCGCCGGGCAGAGCGCCAGCAGCAGGCAGGCCGTAAGCAGCAAAAGCAAAAACTTAGGTACGGCAAAAGCTCGCAAAGAAAAAACCTCCCAATACACTTATCTATCCCGCGGCCGCCTTAATGGTGGAACAGCCGCACGCCGGTAAACGCCATGGCGATACCGTATTTGTCGCACGTTGCGATCACGTTGTCGTCGCGGACGGAGCCGCCCGTCTCGGCGATGTAGGAAACGCCGCTTTTATGCGCGCGCTCGATGTTGTCGCCGAAGGGGAAGAAGGCGTCGGAGGCCAGCGCCACGCCGGAGACTTCGGCCAGCCAGGCTTTTTTCTCCGCCGGGGTAAGCGCTTCCGGCCGCGTGGTGAAGAATTGCTGCCAGGCGCCGTCCCTTAACACGTCGTCACATTCGTCCGAGATATATACGTCGATGGTATTGTCGCGGTCGGGGCGGCGGATACCGGGGATAAACGGCAGAGCCAGAACTTTGGGGTGCTGGCGCAGATGCCAGACGTCGGCTTTGTTGCCGGCCAGCCGCGTGCAATGTATGCGCGACTGCTGCCCCGCGCCGATACCGATAGCCTGTCCGCCCTTGGCGTAGCAGACGGAGTTGGACTGCGTATATTTCAGCGTGATCAGCGCGATGATCAGGTCGCGCGCCGCCCCGTCCGGTATCGTCTGATTTTTGGTCGGGCGGTCGGCCAGCACGCCGGCGTCGATCTTCACGTTGTTGCGGTGCTGCTCAAACGCCACGCCGAAGACCTCCTTCGTCTCCAGCTCGGCCGGGCGGAAGGCAGGGTCTATCTGCAACACCAGATAGCTGCCCTTGCGCTTCTGGCGCAGTATCTCCAGCGCCTCCGGCGTGTAGTCGGGCGCGATGATGCCGTCGGAGACTTCCCGCAGCAAAAAGCGCGCCGTGCTGGCGTCGCAGGTGTCGGAGAGGGCGGCAAAATCGCCGTAGGAAGACATTCTGTCCGCGCCGCGCGCCCGTACGTAGGCCGTGGCGATGGGAGAAAGCTCCACGCCCTCCACGAAGTATACCTGTTGCAAAACCGGGTCAAGCGGCACGGCCACCGCCGCGCCGGCGGGGCTCACGTGCTTGAACGAGGCCGCGGCGGGCAGGCCCGTCGCCTCTTTCAGCTCCTGCACCAGCTGCCAGCTGTTCAGCGCGTCCAGCAGGTTGATGTAGCCGGGGCGGCCGTTCAGCACCGCAAACGGCAGCTCGCCCTCCCGCATAAACACGCGCGCCGGCTGCTGGTTGGGGTTGCAGCCGTATTTCAGCGTTAATTCCTGCATAGCTTTTCTCCTTAGATATAATAATAATGCGTTTATTTTTCGGCCAGAGCGGCCAGATATTTTTGCAGATAGACCTTGTTGGCGAACGCCAGCGCCGCCGTTCGCACCAGCTTGGCTTCGGGCTCCGGCCCGGGGGAGAGCGCCGCGAAGCGGGAGGCGTCGCCGGTAAACGTCGCGGTAAGCGCGGCCTCCAGCGTCTCGCAGAAATAATCGTAGGCCTCCGGCACGGTGAGAGATGCGGTCTGCAAGCGCATCAGCTGATAGATATCGCCGATCGGCAGCACCTGTTTTAAGACGCAGATCACCAGCAGGTGCGCCAGATGCTCGCGGCCATAGCGTTTTTTCAGCGGCGGCGGCAGCAGGTTCTGCTTCACGTAATTGTTCACCATGGTGGAGGTGAGCAGCTTTTCGCGGCTGTCCGGCGCCAGCGCGGCCAGAGACTGCTCCAAAACCTGCAGCACCTGATCCATATAAAGCTCCACCTGCGGAAATTCGGCATACCGCGGACAATGGAACTGCAAAATTTCCGCCGAGATCGTCTCCTGCACGCTCGCCACCTCGCTTTCCTATTATCAATAATAACAGTATTCGCGCCGCAAGTCAATTTTTCGGCAGGATTTTCCCGCAATTAAGACGTGGAAAATTCTGCCCCGGTTCGCGGCGCGGTGCAAAAATTATTTATATTGCGCTCTTTCGCCGCCGATCAGGGGCGGGCGCGTTTGGGCCGCCGTGATAACGGCCTCGCCGAGCTGCCGGGCGGTAAGCCGCAGCGGCACGGCCACCCGTTTTAGATGCATGCCGATCAGCGTCTGCCCGATATCCAGGCCAAGGTCGGCCTGGACGCTTTCCACCAGTACGGGCTCCTGCAGCAGCGGGTAAAAGGCGGCGGCAAAGCTGCCCCCGGCGTGGGGCTTTGGCACGGCGCTGACGATTTGATAGCCGAACTTTCTGGCGGCGGCCTTCTCCAGCGCCAGCGCCCGGTTCAAATGCTCGCAGCATTGGGCGGCGGCGAAGATATTATATGCCTTGGCCGCGGCCAGCACTTCTTGCGCGATGATCAGGCCCAGCTCCTCGCAGCCGGCGCGGCCGATGCGCTGCCCCAGCACCTCGCTGGTGGAGCAGCCCACCACCAGCAGAGAGCCGGCCTCCGGGCGGGCGGCCTGCAAAAGCTCCGCCAACAGGGCGCGGGTCTTGGCGCGCAGCTGTTCGCGCTGGGCGTCGGTCAGTTCCGTTTCTATATAGGGCGCGCTCATTTGTTCTGCCCCTTCACGATCTGGGCGAGCTGCCCGGCGCGCTCCACGGCCATGGTGTCCTCGATATTGCTGATCTTGTCCAGACGGCGCTGGTGGCGGCCGCCCTCAAACTCCGTGTTCAGCCAGGTATCGACGATCTTTAGAGCCAGCTCCGGGTCGATCACTCTGGCGCCCATAGTGAGGATATTGGCGTTGTTGTGTTTGCGGCTGCATTCGGCGGAAAAAAGGTCGTGGCAGAGGGCCGCGCGCACGCCGGGTATCTTGTTGGCCGCGATGCCGATGCCGATACCCGTGCCGCAGAGCAGAATACCCCGCTCACATTCGCCGGAGACGACGGCCTTGCCGACGAAAAAAGCGTAATCGGGATAATCCACCGAGGCTTCGTCGAACGTGCCGAAATCGTGCGTCTCATAGCCCAGCGCCGCCACGTGCGCTTTGACCTTTTCCTTCAGCAGATAGGCCGCGTGGTCGCAGCCCAGGGCGATCTTCATCATTATACCTCCCGTTTTGACCAAACTTATAATAAAAAACAGCGATACTCAAACAACCGGGCGCATTAGCGGCGTCCGCTGATAAGTATTCGCTGTTTTTTGGTGATATCCTTTTTTGGCGGGCCGGCCGGGGCTGTTTAGGCCGGGTTTTCCGCCAGTTTGGCCGCCAGCTTGTCCAGCAGGGCCGCGATCTGATCGGCGCAGGCGGCGTAAGTGGCCGCGTCGCCGCCGAAAGGGTCGGTTATATCCGCGTCCTCGCCCACGTATTCCGCCAGCGTGAACACCTTATCCCGCAGCTCCGGCAGGGCGGAGAGGATAACGTCGCGGTGGCTTTTGCTCATGCACAGCACCAGGTCCGCGTCCGCCAGCAGATACGAGGTCAACGCCCGGCTGCGGTGGTGGTCAAGGTTAAGTCCCCGCGCCGCCATTTCGTCCAGCGCGCCGATACTGGCGGGCAGGCCGCTTATCGCGCCAAGCCCGGCGGAAAACGCCTCCACGCCGGGCAGCTTCTCGCGGCAGAGCGCCTCGGCCATCGGGCTGCGGCAGGTGTTGCCGGAGCAAACAAACAGCAGCCTTTCGATTTTTTTTGCCGGTTTCGTTTCAGTCATGTTTTTCTCCTTGCGCGGCGGGCTGGGGCAGGGGCTCTCCCGCGGCCGCCTTGTTCAGCCGGTTCATTATCGCGATGCCGAGCCCCGTCTCTGGGAAGCGTTCGGCCAGCACCAGGTCGGCGTTGATCTCGTCCGTCCAGCGGAGGGCTGCAAACAGGTTCTGCGCCACCTGCGTCAGGTTTTCGCCCAGCAGAAAGCAATGCTCGGCCTGCGCCAGCCCGGAAAGCCCCGCCAGGCTGGCCAGCACGGCTATTTTGGGCTGCGGCTCGCCCCTTTGGGCGGCCTCTTTCAGCGCGGCGACGTAGGCCGGGTATAATTCCGCCCGCTCGCAGAGGACGACCCGCGCTTTGGGCGCGTAGTGGCGGTATTTCATGCCGGGGGCTTTGGCGACGCCGCCTTTGGGAAGCTGCGTCTGCTCCGTCAGGCCGGGGATAAATTCCGCCAGGTCGGCCGCGGTGATCACGCCGGGGCGGAGTATCGCCGGCACGGGCGAGGCCAGATCCAGCACGGTGGATTCCAGGCCCGCGGCCGTTTCGCCGCCGTCGATGACGAGGGGGATCTTCCCCCGCATATCGTGATAGACGTGCGCGGCGCTGGTGGGGCTGGGGCGGCCGCTCAAATTGGCGCTGGGCGCGGCGATGGGCAGCCCGGCCGCCTCGATCAGCGCCAGAGCCGCCGGGTGGGCCGGCATACGTAGGCCCACGGTGTCGAGCCCCCCGGTGGTGACGCGGGGGAGCGCCGGTTTGGCCGGCAGCACCAGCGTCAGGGGCCCGGGCCAGAACGCGGCCATCAGCTTTTTGGCCAGCGGAGTGACTTCCGCCAGCTCGTCCGCCGCCGCTTCGTCCGCGATATGCACGATCAGCGGGTTATCGGAGGGGCGGCCCTTGGCCTGATATATTTTGGCTACGGCTGGGGCGGAAAGCGCGTTTGCCCCGAGGCCATAGACCGTTTCGGTGGGGAAGGCCACCAGCTCGCCCGCCCGCAGCAGGGCGGCGGCGCGGTAAAACGCCTTATCGAGCGCGGCGCGGTCGTTGTAGAGCGCGGCAAAATAATCAAAGACTTTGGTTTCCATGCCTTATGCTCCCTCCCATTGGCCCTGCACCCAGCGGTCGCGCCCCGCCAGATCCCGCCCGGCGGTCATCTGGCCGAAGCCCTGCCGCCGCAGCAGGCCGCAGACCGCGTCTTTTTGCGCCGCGCCGATCTCCAGCAGCAAAAAGCCGCCCGGCGTCAGATATTGGCCGGCCTCTTTGGCCAGACGGCGGTAAAAATCCAGCCCGTCCGCCCCGCCGAACAAGGCCAGCGCGGGTTCGCGCCGCACGTCGGCGGGAAGTATCTCGCCGTCTTTGACGTAGGGCGGGTTGCTGACGATCAAATCGAATTTTTCGCCTTCGTGCAGCGCGCCGAACAGGTCGCCGCAGCGAAAGTCGATAGTTAAGCCGTATTTGGCGGCGTTGCGGCGCGCCACGGCCAGCGCGGCCTCGCTGCAATCGCAGGCCGTAACGGTCATTTCCGGGCGCTCGCTTTGCAGCACCAGCGCGTAAGCGCCGCTGCCGGTGCACATATCGCAGACTTTTGCCGCCTTATCCCGGGGCAGCAGAGTAAGCGCCTGCTCCAGCACGGCTTCGCTGTCCCAGCGGGGTATCAAAACGTCCGGCGTGACGATCAGTTCAAAGTCCCAAAAAGGCTGCAGGCCGGTGATATATTGCAGCGGCTCGCCGGCCAGCCGCCGCGCCACCGCCGCGCGAATCTCAGCTTCCACTTCCGGCGGCACTTCCTGTTCGCGCCGCAGCGGCAGCTCGCTTTTCGGGATAGCGAGGAAATGCGCCAGCAGCCAACGCGCTTCGTGCTCGGCCTGCGGCATTTCGCGCCGCAGCTCGGCGTATAATGCGGCCAGCTGCATTTATTCCACCGCTTTCAGTTTTTCCGCCTGGTCGGAGGTGATCAGCGCTTCGATGACCTCGTCCAGCATACCCTGCAGCACGGCGTCCAGCTTGTGCAGCGTCAGGCCGATGCGGTGGTCGGTCACGCGCCCCTGCGGGAAATTATAGGTGCGGATGCGCTCGGAGCGGTCGCCGCTGCCGACCATGCTTTTGCGCTGCTCGGCCTCGGAGCCGTGCGCCTCCTGCTGCATTTTCTCCAGCACGCGGGCGCGCAGCACCTTCTCCGCCTTTTCGCGGTTTTTGTGCTGGTTCTTTTCGTCCTGGCAGCTGACGACGATGCCGGTGGGGATGTGGGTGAGCCGCACGGCGCTCTGCGTGGTGTTCACGCATTGGCCGCCCGGGCCGCTGGCGCAGAAAAGATCGACGCGGATATCGCCGGGGGCAAATTCCAGCTCCACTTCCTCCGCCTCGGGCAGCACCGCCACCGTGGCGGCCGAGGTGTGGATACGCCCGCCGGATTCCGTCTCCGGCACGCGCTGCACGCGGTGCACGCCGCTTTCAAACTTCAGCTTGCTGTAAGCGCCCCGGCCTTCGATCAGCATGACCATTTCCTTGATGCCGCCAAGGTCCGTGTAGCTGCTGGAGAGTATCTCCTGCCGCCAGCCCATGCGTTCGGCGTAGCGGCTGTACATCTTTTGCAGGTCGCCCGCAAAAAGCCCGGCCTCCTCGCCGCCCGTGCCGGCGCGAATCTCCAGTATCACGTTTTTGTCGTCGTTGGCGTCCTTGGGGAGCAGCAATATCTTCAGCTGCTTTTCCAGCTCGGCCGCTTTTTCCTTCTGCTCGGCCAGATCCTGCTCCGCCAGCTCGCGCAGTTCCGGGTCTTTTTCTTCGGCCAGCAGCTCTTTGGCGTCCGTCTGCGCGGCCAGAGCGCCCTGATATTCGCGGAAGGCGAGGACGATTGGCTCCAGGTCGGCGTGCTGCTTCATCAGCTTCTGCCAGGTGGCCTGGTCGGCGATCACCTCGGGCCGGGCGATAGCCGCCGTAAGTTCGTCGTATTTTTCCGCCAGGGCGGTTAGCTTTTCTTCCATAAATAAATTCTCCTATATCCCTTCCGGGTCGATTTTGGCGGCGGGCGTGGGCTTAGCGGCGGCGCGTTTGGCCGCCTCCAGCTCCGCCTCGCTGACCAGGCCGGCCGGCGGCTCGTTATAGGCTGCGCCGGGGAAGGCGGGCACTTTCAGCAGCGCCGCCAGCGCCACTTCGATCTCCTTGGCGTCCGGCTCCTTGGTGGTGAGCCGTTGCAGCCAGAGGCCGGGCGCGATCAGTATCTGCACCAGCTTGTTATTCGGATATTTCAGCGGCAGGCGGAAGACCTCGTAGGCGATGCCCATCACCAGCGGCATGGCGACGATCTTGGTGGCGATACGCCCAATGACGTTGGTGTTGCCGATGAACGTGAACACGATCACCATCAGGATCAGACTCATCATGATGAAGCTGGTGCCGCAGCGGCAGTTGATGCGCGATTGCTTTTTCACGTTGGCCACGGTGAGCGGCAGCCCGGCTTCCCAGCAGTTGATAGTTTTATGCTCCGCGCCGTGGTATTCAAACACGCGCGCGATATCGGGCAGCCGCCGTATCGCCACGACGTAGCCCAGAAACAGCGCCACGCGGATAACGCCCTCCACCAGAGAGCGGCCGAACGCCCCCAGATAAGGCAGAGTGAACGAGGCCGCGAACACCGGCAGCACCACGAAGAACACTATGGTGAGCGCCAGCGCCGAGATTATGGCCACGGCCATTTCTTTCCAGGTGAGCTTTTCTTCTTCTTCCTCGCCGGCCTGAAAAGCCGACCACGTCAGCGAGGAAAAGCCAACGTACATCGATTCGGCAAAGGAGACGACGCCGCGCAGCAGCGGCAGCCCCAAAATAGGCCAGCGGGTTTTCAGCGAGCGCCGCCGCCCGGTCTTATAGACGATGCGCCCGTCCGGCGTGCGGGCGGCCATGGCGTAGCCCTGCGAGCCCTGCATCATCACGCCTTCCATCAGGGCTTGGCCGCCGAAGTATTCCGGCTGAGATTTTTTTGGCATAATAACTTCCTTTTAATATAATACGCTTTAACTATACGCCGTTTTTGCTAATGGAAAAAGCGGTGAAGCCGCTTACGCGGCGCCACCGCCCCCAAAAACGCAGCCAGACTATTCCAGGCCGTATTTTTTCTTGAATTTATCGACCCTGCCGCCGGCTTCCACCATCAGCCGTTTGCTGCCGGTGTAAAACGGGTGGCATTTGGAGCAGACCTCGACCTTTATCTCCTTGGCGGTGGAGCCGGACATGAATTTGTTGCCGCAGGCGCAGGTCACTTCAACTTCCTGATATTTCGGATGGATACCTTCCTTCATCCTTATCACCTCTTTCTTTTGTTTCTCGCTTATCGCGGCGCGGGGGTCAACTTCCGCACCGCTCTCAAAACAAACGCGCCCAAAAAAGCGCAGGTTGCTCAACAGCTTAAAAATTATAGCATAAACCGCGGGGTCTGTAAAGAGTTTTGCCGCAAAATCGCCGGCTTTTTCACAAATTTTTCACCGGCGACCGCCGCAAACTAGTACAATCTGCGCTTTTTGTCCAACTGGCGGCAAATTTTGCAAAAATTTCCCCACAAGGGTATGGAAATGACGCGGTGAAAGTGCTATTATTTTACATATAAAAGGGTGGGAGTTGGCCTTTTTTGCTCCCGGCCCAGGCGCGGCTGCCCGGCGGGGTCTTTTGGCCGGGGCGCGGCCCTATATAAGGAGGTGCGGTCAATGCTTTTGGGTTTGGTTTTGCTGCCGTTTGCGGCCGCCTGTTTGATGCCGCTTCTCAGCAAGATCCTCAAAAATAAAATTGGTTACGCGGCGGCGGCGGTGCCGCTGGTGCTGTTCGTCTCGTTTTTGGCGTTGCTGCCAAAGGTGAACGCGGGCGAGAAGGTGAGCGCCGCGCTAAGCTGGATACCCTCGCTCGGCATCGATCTGGCGGTGCGGCTGGACGGCCTCTCGCTGCTGTTCGTGCTGCTGATCAGCGGTATCGGCCTGGCGGTGATGATCTATTCGATCTTTTATCTCAGCGCCAAAGAACGCCTGGCCAATTTCTACACGTTCATCATGCTTTTTATGGGCGCGATGCTGGGCGTCTGCACTTCGGCCAACCTGGTCTGCATGTATATGTTCTGGGAGCTCACCTCCGTGTCCTCCTTCCTGCTCATCGGCTTCTGGTATGAAAAAGAAGCGCCGCGTCTGGGCGCGCAGAAGGCCTTGCTGGTGACTATGGCCGG
>CANQSW010000057.1 GCA_947626615.1 uncultured Peptococcaceae bacterium
CAGATGAGCTCCGACACTTCGCTGGAGCGCATGAGGCGTTTTAAGACGGCCAGCTGACTTTTGCCGGACGGCACGGCCACCAGCTTCATTTCCGGCGGCATGATCGGCAGCGCCGCGAAATCCCATTTTTTCAGCACCGGGTCGTAATCCTCCGGGGCGGCCAGCTGCGCCAGATGACCCACGGCCCAGGAGACGATGTAATCCGCGCCGGCAAGAAAGCCCTCGCCGCGCTCGCTGCAGCCCAGCACCCGCGCGATATCCCGCCCGACGGACGGCTTCTCCGCAATTACCAGAATTTTGCCCACGATTCCTCCTGAAAAGCGTGTTTTTGCGATTTTGGTATCAATTTGGTATCAGCATAACACAGGCGACGGCTTAAAAGCAAGCCCCCGCGCCCGCGCCGTGCATCGCGTCAAGACGGCGCACCATTTCCTCCTGCCGCGAGGGGAAAAGATGCGCGTATTTGTAGGTTATGTCGATACTCTCGTGGCCGACGCGGTCGGCGATCGCCACGGCGGAAAAGCCGAGGTCGATCAAAAGCGATATATGGCTGTGGCGCAGGTCGTGGATACGGATACGTTTGACGCCGGCCTGCGCCGCACCGCGCTGCATCTCACGGTGGAGCAGCTCCTTGGTGAACGGGAAAATGCGCTCGTCCGGAGACGTGCTGTGGCGAGCCAGATAAGCGGCGACTTCTTCGGCCAGAAAATGCGGCATCTGAATGACGCGGATACCCTTGGGGGTCTTGGGTTCAGTGATGTGATCGCAGCGGTGCAGGCGTTGGTAAGATTTGCTGATCGAGACGGCGGGGTGCTGGAAGTCGAAGTCGGCGGGGGTCAAGGCCAGCAGCTCGCCCACGCGCATACCGCACCAATAGAGCAGCTCGAAGGCCAGATAAGAGCGGTCGCGCCCGCGCATCGTCTGGATAAAGCGGCGGTATTCCTCCTGCGTCCAGAACTGCATTTCGTGGCTGGATTCTTTGCCCATGCTGCCGGCCAGCGCGGCGGGGTTGGCCTTCAGACCGTAATAGCGCACGGCGTGGTTAAAGACGGCGGAAAGCTGGTTGTGCATGGCGCGCAGATAGGTGGGCGCATACGGCTCGCCCTTGTGGTCGCGGTAGGCCAGCAGCTCGTTTTGCCAGGTGATGACGTCGTGCGTCTCGATCTGCGAGAGCTTTTTGCGGCCGAAAAACGGCAGCAGCTTGGTGTTGATGATAGGTATTTTGCTGGCCCAGGTGCTGGCGCGCAGGCGGCCGCGCTTGTCCGCCAGATATAGCTGCACGAATTGGGCAAATTCCATGTCCAGGTCGGCATTTTGGCGCAGCAGGAACTCGCGCTCCCAGGCGAGGGCCGCTTTTTTGTTGGCAAAGCCGCGTTTCATTTTGCGTTTGTGTTCGCCGCGCCAATCGTCATAATAGAACGAAACGAACCACGAACCGCGCTTGCTATCCTTGTAAGCTGGCATTTTATCACTCCTTTTTTTTGACAGCTTAGTCTATGATAAGCGCCGCGGCGCCATATTTCAAGTATCAAATTAACATCACGCGCAATTTTTTATGTGCCAGACAGCCTGATTTAACGCGATTTGGCGCGCGTTTCGTCATCATTGGGTTACAACGACAATCTGACCGGCACCTGGCCCACCAACTACATCACCCAGGCTAACAAAGTTGGTATTCTGGACGACGTAGCTATCGTGGCTTCTGCCGCTGCCAAACGCGCTGACGTTGTTGTTATGCTGGACGACGCTCTGGACAGCCAGATCGTTACCTACGACAAGGACACCAACGAGTTCGTTATGAAGCAGAACAAGATCGCCGATTCTGACGATTTGACTCTATTGGAAGATTCTTTCAAGGGTCAGGTCGTTGAATACACCGAGTTCGTTAAAGTCGATCAGGTCCGCGACGCTGCTGACGAGACTCTGACTTGGAACGTTGGCACTGAGAAAAAGGCCGGCGATGCTCCGTATGAATCTCTGATTATCGACAAGGATACCAAGGTTTCTCACAACGCTGCTTCTCTGTTCGATCTGGAAGGTCATCAGGGCAAAGTTTACTTCATTAAGGACGGCAGCAAATATTATGCCCGTTTCATCGAAGTAAAATCCTACACCAAGACTGTTACCGACACCCCGACTCTGGACGCCAGCGGCAAGATCAAGGTTGGCAAGACCAACTACAACGCTGTGAAAAATCCTGTTATGACCGCTGAAACGGACAAGAACACCAATTTTGTCCTGTACTTCAACGACAACGATCAGGTTTATCTGGTCAAATCCGACAAGGATTTCACCGAGAAAGCTTATTATGTAAAATCTATCGGTAACACCACCATTAAGCTGATCGGCGAAAAGAACGTCACCGCCAGCATGAAAGATGACGAGACTCTGATCTGGGACGGCGACGAATTTATCGCTCCTTCCGAATTGAAGGTCGGCGACGCTATCATGGAGATTACCGAGAACGAGCTGTATACCAAGATCGCTGAGGCTACCGGTGAGATGACCAAAGTCAATGATGGCGCTAGCAAGGCTACCATCGGCGGCAAGACTTATAAGTTCAACAGCGGCACTTATTTTGACGACAAATTTGAAGATGCTTCTCTGACTGACGAAGAAGTTCTGGGCAACAACGTCAAGTATATCCTGAACAAGAACAACGTTATCGCCGCTATCGTAGTTGACGAGAGCAGCACCGGCAACAAGCTGTATGGTATCGTTGTAGACGGCGCTCAGGGCAACACCAGCTGGGCCAACAGACTGTCTGGCGTTACTATCTTCACCTCTGAAGGCAAAGAAGTAACTTATGACTTGGATCTGGATAGCGATCCGACGGCAAAAGATTGCCTTGGCCGTTTGGTCGAATATCAGCTGAACAAAGACGGCGAGATCGACAAGTGGACTATCATTGATGGTGCTAGAGGGGCCGGCCACGACGGCGAAGTTTTATCCACTGGTGCTGCTGGCAGCGACGGCAACGAAGTCGAAGTAAAGAACAACACTTACCTGCAGGGTACTGTTAATGGCACTACCAAGACAGTTACTCTGTCCGCCAACGCTGTGATCTTTGAGGTCAGCATCGACAGCAAGGGCTATCTGGATCCTTCTATCGTAATTCGTTCCTCTCTGCTTTCCGGCGGCGACTTCATTCCCACCGCACTAGGAGACAAATTAGATAGCGCTGGAGATGTTCCTAAAGACAAGGTTCCGGTTTACGGTCTTGAGAACGACGATGCCCTTAGGGGTCAGATTGATGCTTATGCCGTTTATATCACCAATAGCAACGGCGCTGCCAAAGCTCTGGCTTACACCGATGCCAACAGCAAGAAGTTCAACTTTGGCGTAGTTGCCAGCTACAACTTCAGCGACGCTGATGGTGATAATAATATCACCTTCACCGGTGATGAGACCGTTTATGATCTGGGCAATCCTAAATATAACACCAGCAGCGCTGATCGTGAATTCATTGAAAATGATGCTTATAAAGCCGGCGACGACGCTCTGGTGATCTACACGCTGAGCGGCTCCAAGATCAATATCGTAAAAGCCTATGCCAAGAAGACAGGCGTTGAAAATGACGAACTCAAGGTAAAGGGCTATAACGATGGTTTGATGGTCTTCGAGGGCGGCAAGATGACCGTTTGGGATGACGCAAGCCAAACTCATTCGGGTGGAAACCATGTAACTCATTCCTACGCTGAGATCATGACTGACGACGATACCGTGGTCTACGTCATGAACAGCAACACCGGCAAGTTTGAGCTGGGCGGTTTGGACGACATCTACAAAGGCGCTTACGTCTATGTTCCGCTGGTTGATAAAGATCAGATTGCTGATCTGGTAGTTGTCGACGAGTATACTCCGAACGAAGAGACTTATCGCGTGACCTTGGACGCATCTGGCGATTTTGGTGAAGGAAACGCTCCGTACTTGACAATAGACGGCGGCACAACTAAAGTTTATGATCGCTTGTCTGTTCAATACAAGGGTACTGTTGAGCTCGTGATTCCGCAGGCCGCTTTCAGCGGTAATACGATTAAAGTCGATGGTAAAGTAGTCAGCACGCCTTCTGGCGATCATAAAGTGAACTACACCATTAAGGCAAATCAGAATATTATCGTAACCTGTGAGAAAACGGCCTAATCCAGTCCGCACCGTTTCTTAGGCAGTTCGCTGCTTAACTAACAAAAGGCCCGGCCTCCCCAAAGGGGAGGCCGGGCCTTTTCTACCCTGCGGCCGGAAACACAAAGCCCCTTCCGTACGGAAGGGGCTTTGTGCTATCGTATTAGCGCCGCAGCGCTTTTTGGATATGGGTCAGACTGGATTACTCAGCTCTTCTTTGTTACGCTAATGGTAGTATTCTTCTTGATCGTAATAGGGTTCGTCTCTTTAACCTCTTTCAGATCCGTACCATTAACTTTAACAGTTACCTGAGTCGTAAGATCAGAGGCAACATTGAGGGTAACATTATCGGCGTATTTAACACCTTTGATAGACGTACCTTTTGCGTCGCCGTACTCCAGAGAAATTTCGCCTTTCAACTTATCTACTTCTTCCGTAGTAGTCAAGGTCACGGTGTAGGTCTCGTCGTACGGGGTGTACTCGTCAACAATCACCAGGTCAGCGATGTCGTCCTTGTCAACCAACGGAACAAAGACGCGGGCCTCTTTGTAGATGTCGTCCAGACCGCCCAGCTCATACTTGCCGGTGCTGCTGTTCATGACGTAAACCACAGTATCGTCGTCGGTCATGATTTCAGGATACTGCTTTTCGTTATTCGTGTTGCCGGTGTGACCGTTTGCAGCGTCCCAAACGTTCATATTCGTCTTAAAGATCATCAGACCATCGTTATAGCCGCTAACTTCGCGAGTCAGGCCTTCAATACCGGTCTTCTTCGCATAGGCCATCTTAACGTCGATCTTAGAACCGCTCAGGGTGTAGATAATCAGAGCATCGTCGCCTGCATCGTACGGCTTACCGCCTTTATAGGTCAGCTCGTTGTTCTTAGTAAGCAGCTCATATACGTTGTCGTCGCCCGTGAAAGTGACGTTGTTGTCGCCGTCAGCATCGCTGAAGTTGTAGCTGGCAACCACGGCAAAGTTATACTTGCTGCTGTTGGCGTCGGTGTAGGCCAGAGCCTTGGCTGCTCCATTGCTGTTGGCAACATAAACAGCATAGGCATTAATAACGCCATCTTCAAGGCCTTTGACCTTTTTGCCTTCTTCATTTTTGCCCAAGGTGCTAGGCGTGAAGTCGCCGCCGCCCAACAGCTGAGAACGGGTCACGATAGAAGGATCGATGTAATTCTTGCTGTCAAGGCTGACCTCGAAGATCACAGCATTAGCGGACAGAGTAACGGTCTTTTCATCTTTGCCCTGCAGGTAGGTGTTATTTTTGATCTTGACATCATTGCCATCAGACAGTTTAATGCCATATCCATCTGTTTCACCGTTAACAACATTCCACTTGTCGATCTCGCCGTCTTTGTTCAGCTGATATTCGACCAAACGGCCAAGGCAGTCTTTGGCGAGCAAATCTTTATCCAGATCCAAATCGTAGGTAACTTCCTTGCCTTCGGCGGTAAAGATGGTGACGCCGGACAGTTTGTTGGCCCAGCTCGTGCCGGACTGCGCGCCGTCAACAACAATGCCGTACAGCTTGTTGCCGGTGGTGCTTTCGTCGACCAGGATAGCAGCGATAACGTTGTTCTTGTTCAGGATATACTTGACGTTGGTGCCCAGAACTTCGTCGTTGGCCAGGTTAGCGTCTTCAAATTTGTCGTCGAAGTACTTGGCGTCGAACTTATAGGTCTTGCCGCCAATAGTAGCTTTCTTGCCTTCGGAGGTGATCTTGGTCATTTCGCCGGCAACTTCAGCGACCTTGGTGTACAGCTCGTTCTCGGTGATCTCCATGATGGCGTCGCCGACCTTCAGTTCAGAAGGAGCGATAAATTCGTCGCCGTCCCAGATCAGAGTCTCGCCGTCTTTCATGCTGGCAGTAACGTTCTTGTTGCCAACCAGTTTAACGGTAGAGTTGCCCACAGATTTTACATAATAAGCTTTCTCGGTGAATTCATCGTCGGCTTTGGCCAGATAAACCTGATCGTTGTCGTTGAAGTACAGAACAAAATTAGTGTTCTTGTCTTTTGTCGGCATGGTAGGATTTTTAACAGCATTATAGTTGGTCTTGCCGACCTTTACCTTGCCGTTGTCCGCCTCAGGAGTATCGGTAACAGTCTTGGTGTAGGATTTTACTTCGATGAAGCGAGCATAATATTTGTTGCCGTCCTTTACGAAGTAAACCTTGCCCTGATGACCTTCCAGATCAAACAGAGAAGCAGCGTTGTGAGAAACCTTGGTGTCCTTGTCGATGATCAGAGCATCATACGGGATCTTATCATCATCGTATTTCTTTTCGCCGACATTCCAGGTCAAAGTCTTGGCAGCAGCGTCGCGAACCTGATCGACTTTGGCAAACTCGGCATACTCAAAGAAAGTACCATCAAAGGAGTCTTCCAGCAGGGTCTTGGCGTCAGAATCGGCAACCTTGTTCTGCTTCATAACGAACTCGTTGGTGTCCTTATCGTAAGTAACGATTTCGGTATCCAGAGCGTCGTCCAGCATAACAACAACGTCAGCGCGTTTGGCAGCGGCAGAAGCCACGATAGCTACGTCGTCCAGAATACCAACTTTGTTGGCCTGGGTGATGTAGTTGGTGGGCCAGGTGCCGGTCAGATTGTCGTTGTAACCCAACAGTCTCATCAAAACGGTGACTACTTCCTGGTTGGAGATGGAGTCATTCGGACGGAAGTTGCCGTTGCCGTCGCCCTGGAAGATGCCCAGAGATTCGGAGGCATTGATCCAACCGGTGTACCATACACCAGCCTTTACGTCCTTGAAAGAGGACGCGTTCTTTTCCAGCATGGCGGCGGTGTCTTTCGCGCCAGCTGCGGTTACAGCGATCTTAGCAAATTCAGCACGGGTGATGTTCTGCTCCGGGCCGAAAGTGCCGTCGGTGTAGCCTTCGATGATGCCCAATGCGGTCGTCTTAGCGATAGCGTCCTGAACAGTTACAGGCTGCTCGGAGATGTCGCTGAAGTCAACTGCATAGGCAGTGGCAGCGAATGCAAACATCATTACGACTGCCAAAAGAACTACGAGTTTCTTCTTCATTTTCGTTCTTCCTCCTTGTGAAAATGTTTTCTGATATCGGTTTCACAACCAAACCGATTTTGCTCCAAAGCTCCTCGTGGCTGGCAGACACCAACCCCTGAAGAACTCTTCACCAGAAATACACCAGCTGCGCTCAAAAACTTGCGCCCGACAGCAAAAATTTTTGAAAAAATTAAATATTTTTTTCAAATTGCTGCACGCGCCGCCTAAAAGCGCAGAACCAAAGCAATTTTCCGCATCTACCCCGAGGTCGCCAACCTATCGGTTCCTGCTCGCCTTGCCGAATGACGAGCCGGCAATTTCTTGCCCGGGGATACCCCCGCAAACCAACAGCTTGGCGGTTTTGCAAAGATCATGCGGTCCCTGCTCCGGCCTGTCTCCCTGGCGGGAGATACTTTCAGCCAGCTTTCCACCAATATCATAACAATACTACTATATTGCGCGCAAAATTACAAGCCTTTTTTTAACTTTTTACATAATTTTCCGTCATTTTGTTGTCATTTTTGCGTTTATTCACGCTTCCGCCACCATATATGCACTTTCGCCGCGCCGTTTGCCGCCCCGGCGGCAAATTTTCTTCTTCCTTATTATATATCGCGCCCGCCCGTCGGAAACTCCGGGGTTTTTCGCGCAAAAAATCGCGGCAAGCCACAAAGCCTGCCGCGACGTGGTGGAGCATGTTGCGTTAAATCCGCGCCGACCGCTTCTTTGATCTCTTTAAGCGTGATGGTCTCCGTCCCGTCGTGGTAGCTAAAGGTGAATACCAGCTTTATCATCAAAGACATAGACCGAATTAATGAACGTATCAATAATGCCCTTTTGATGGGCAGGGCCTTTGGCGTTGCCGTACTTGAATCGACCGATCCAGCTGATGGTCTATTCTTTCGTGTTATATGGGCCTTAGCATCTGCGCTTGTAGGATAGCGCTTTTCAAATCATCCCGCCGGATCTTCAGCTTTTTCAGCCGCTCCTTGCTGGACGAGGTAAGCACACCTGCCTAGATCGCGTTGAACATATTCTCTATGCCTTTTTCACATTCCTGAAGCTGATGCTGCAATGCCGACAGGGTCACGTCCTCTTGCTCCTGCAGTTTTACGATGGACTCCGCTATACGCCCTGTTTCCCTAGCCTGCAGCACTCGCTTCACCGCGCAGAGCACAACGGCCCGCTCTATCCGTTGCTTTTTGACAGTTTTTCGCTTGCATCCCGGGTATCGCTTCGCACCGCCGCATTTGTAATAATACTTGAACCGCTAGCGCCGTTCTCGCCTACCATCGGCCGCCCGCAGGTCCCGCTGAACAGCTTCGTAGTCAGCAGATACTCGTCCGCCGCCTTCGCCTTGGCGGGAGCTTTCTTGTTCTTCTCCAGCCGCTCCTGCACCCCCGCAAAGGTCTCCTCGTCGATGATGGCCGGAACG
>CANQSW010000058.1 GCA_947626615.1 uncultured Peptococcaceae bacterium
GCTGCTGCTGGGCTGCTGCGCGGGGCCGGGGTTCGTGGTCGGCTGTCTCGGCGGGCTGCTGCTGGGCTCGGCGCGCCTCGGCGTGCTGCTGTACGCATTACAGTTGGCGGCCAATCTGCTGGCGGCCGCCTGCCTGCTGCCGTGGCTGCCCAAGGCGGAGGCCGTTCCGTCGGTCGTTCCCGCCCCCGCCTCGGCGGCGGCCGGGCTGCCGCAGGCCAACGGCCTCTGGCTCTGGGGGGCGGGAACGCCGGCCGAGCTGCCGCCGTTTGCGGCGCGCTACGGTTTGAAAGGCGCTATCGTTTGCGGCGTCGATCTCTTGCGGGGGATCGCGCGGGCGGCGGGTATGACCGTTTTGCAGCGACCGGAGTTTACCGGCGGCCCGGTGACGGATTTTGCCGGAAAGGGCCGCCTGGCGGCAGAATATCTGCTCTCCGGCGGGGATTTCGTTTACATACACGTGGAAGCGCCGGACGAAAGCAGCCATCAGGGGAGTTTGGACGAAAAACTGACCGCGATCGAGCGTATCGACGCGGAGACGCTGCCGGGCGTGCTGGAGCCGCTTGAAGAGGCGGGCGAGGATTTCCGCCTGCTGCTGACGCCGGATCACGCGACGCCGCTTGCTACGCGCGACCACGCGCGCGACGCCGTGCCGTTTCTGCTTTTCGACAGCCGGCGGCATCAGCCTGGAGCGGGCGGCGCTTTCAGCGAGGCGCGGGCGGCCGCGGGGCTGGCCGTAGCTGGCGGGCCGGAGCTGCTGCGGCTTTTGCTGGACGTTGATTTTTATTAAATTTTGGCAGATTGAGAGATTGTGCAGATGAGTGGAGAAAAGAAAAATTTGTGGCGGCAGGGCCTGCAGGACGGCCTGCCGATCGGGCTGGGTTATTTTTCGGTGGCGTTCACCTTCGGGCTGGAGGCCGTGGCGCTGGGGCTGCCGCTTTGGGCCCCCGTTTTGATCTCGATGACCAACGTGACCTCGGCCGGGCAGTTTGCCGGGCTTTCGATCATCGCGGCGCTGGGCTCTTTGGTGGAGCTGGCGCTGGCGCAGCTGGTCATAAACCTGCGCTATGCGCTGATGAGTCTTTCGCTTTCGCAGAAGCTGGACGAGACGGTGCGCCTGCGCGACCGTTTTCTGATCGCCTTCGTGAACACCGACGAGGTTTTTGCGGTGGCGGCCGGGCGGCCGGGCGAGGTGGGCCGCGTCTATATGTTCGGCCTGATCACTGCGCCTTATATCGGCTGGGCCCTGGGCACGCTCTGCGGCGCCTGCATCGGCGATTTTCTGCCGCCTTCGCTGGCCTCGGCCCTGGGCATAGCTATATACGGTATGTTTTTGGCGATAATCATACCGCCGGCTAAAAAGAACCGCGCGGTGGTGCTGGCTATCGCCATCGCGGTGGCGCTTAGCTGCCTGTTCCGCTGGCTGCCGGCTTTGTCCGGCGTGGGCAGCGGCTTCGTCATCATCATCTGCACGCTGGTGGCGGCGGCCGCGGCGGCCGTTATCTTCCCGGTGAAGGAGGCGACGGCCGATGCTGACTAACGCGCGTTTATTAGCCTACATCGCGGTGATGGCGGCGGTCACGTATCTGATCCGTATGCTGCCGCTGGTCTGCTTCCGCAAAAAGATCACCAACGTGTTCGTGCAATCGTTTTTATATTACGTGCCTTACGCCGTGCTGGGCGCGATGACCGTGCCGGCGATATTCTATTCCACCAGCTACACGCTTTCCGCCGTGGCGGGGCTGCTGGCGGCCGTGTTCTTCGCTTATAAGGAAAAAAGCCTGCTCTACGTGGCGGTGGCGGCAAGCGCCGTGGTCTTTGTGGCGGAGCGGCTGATCGAGCTGTTTTTGGTTTGATTTTTTGACATATAAAATTTTTCAGCGCTTCTGCGGCTGGCAAAAACCGGCGGCAGGAGCACTTTTTTTATACCCTGGCGCGGCATAAACCGCCCGTGCAAAATGCCATAATAAAAACGGATCGGAGGTGGGAAAATGACCGTAAACAAAAGCAGCAGAAATTGGCTGACGACGGCGCTGGTGGTCGGCGCGGGGGCGCTCAGCGCGGCTTCCGTGGCCGGCATGGCCGGCGTTATGAGTATGCAGAAGGCGAGCCGCCGCCCGGTGCGGCAGGTCGTCGGCAGGCGAAAGAGCGGCGGCATGCAGGGTATGCTGCAAAGCGTCAGCGGCATGAGCGAGGAGTTTGCCGACGAGTTCTGCGTTATGGCGCATAAAACCGGCAACGCGATGATCCGCTGCGGGCGTTTTATCAATAAAATAGTGCCTTAAAGCGGCTGGGGCCCCGCCCGGGGCCCGCTACTTATTTTGGGCGGAAAGGGGGGCGGCGTTATGCGCGCCTTGCGCTGGAAGCGGCTGGCGGCCGGGGCGGCGGTGGCCGCGCTGGCGCTGGCTCTGCTGTATTTCGGGCGGGTGGCGCTGCTGCCGCTGGCGCTGGCCGCCGTGCTGTGTTATATCCTGCTGCCGGTGGCGCGCCGGCTGGAGAAATGGCGTCTCCCTGCCGGGCTGGCCGCGGCGGCGGCGCTTTTGGCGTTTTTCGGCGGGGCGTTTCTGCTGGCGCTTTGGGGGCTGCCCCGGCTTTGGCGCGACCTTTCGGCTATCGGCGCGCTGGCCCCGGCGGCGACGCTGCTTTTGGCGACGGTGAGCGACGGCTGGCAGCGGCGTTTGGCCCCGGCCTTTGCGCAGGGGACGCTGGGGCTGCTGTTTTCCGGCCTGGCGAGCCGGCTTTTCGGCTGGCTGGCGGAGGCGGCGGCGCTTTGGCTGGAAAATAATCTGGAAATGCTGCCGCGGCTGCTGGGGAGCCTCTCTCTGCTGGTGTTTACGCCCGTCTTCGCGTTTTATCTGCTGCGAGACCGGGCCAAAATGGCCGCGAACCTGCAAGAAGCGCTGCCGGCGGGGGCGGTGCAGCTGCTGCGCGACCTGAACCTGCTTTTGCAGAGCTTCGTGCGGGGTTATTTTTACGTGGCGGTGGCGGTGGGGCTGCTGTTTGGCCTGCTGCTCTGGCTTTTTGGGCTGGATTACAGCTTTACGCTGGGGCTTTTGATGCTGTTGGCGGAGCTTATACCGTATCTGGGGCCGTTTCTGGCGTTTGTCCCGTGCGTGGCGCTGGCGCTGCTGCAAGGGCGGCTGGCGGCGTTCAAGCTGGTGATCATCTGGGCCGTGGTGCAGCAGCTGGAAGGGCTGGTCATCTCGCCGCACATCATGGCCGGGGCGGTGCGCCTGCACCCGTTTTACGTGATACTGGCGGTTTTGGTCGGCGGTTTCTGGTGGGGCGTGTTCGGCATGATACTGGCCGTGCCGCTGGCGGCAGCGATACGCACAGTCTGGCAGGCGCTTTATCGCTGGTGGCGCAACTGCGAGACCATTCGCCCGGAGGAATGGCTGAAATAAACCGGGCGGGGGAGGTTGTGCGGCGCGGCCGTTATGTGTTATGATATAAGCGCGGCCAAGGGCTTCGGCCCGGAATTTTCGGCAGGATAGGGTGAGAGAACATGACAGAAAAAAAGTCCCCGGCGCAGATCGAGATACGCGGCGGCCGGGTGCATAACCTGAAAAACATCGACGTCGATATCCCGCTGCACCGGATCGTGGGGATAGCCGGGGTCTCCGGCAGCGGCAAATCCTCGCTGGCGCTGGGCATTTTATATGCGGAGGGCTCCCGGCGTTATCTGGAGGCGCTCTCCACCTACACCAGACGCCGCCTGACGCAGGCGGAAAGGGCGCAGGTGGACGAGGTCTTATACGTGCCGGCGGCGCTGGCGCTGCGGCAGCGGCCCGGCGTGCCGGGTATCCGCAGCACGTTCGGCACGGGGACGGAGCTTTTGAACAGCCTGCGGCTGATGTATTCGCGGCTGGCGAGCCACCGCTGCCCCCACGGGCATTATCTGGCGCCGTCGCTGAACGTGGCGGCCGGGCTGCCGCTGGTCTGCCCGGAATGTGGCGAGAGCTTTTTCCCGCCGGGGGCGGAGGAGCTGGCCTTCAACAGCCAGGGCGCCTGCAAAAAATGCGACGGCACGGGCATCGTGCGCACGGTGGACGAAGCCACGCTGGTGCCGGACGAATCCCTGACGATAGACGAAGGCGCGGTGGCCCCGTGGCAGACGCTGATGTGGTCGCTGATGAAGGATATCGCGCGGGAGATGGGCGTTCGGACCGACGTGCCGTTTCGCGAGCTGACGGCCAAAGAGCGCGACATCGTTTTCCACGGGCCGGCGGTGAAGAAAAACATCATCTACCAGAACAAGACCAGCGGCGCGGCCGGCGACATGGATTTTACGTATTTCAACGCGACTTATACGGTGGAAAACGCTCTCTCCCGCGTCAAGGACGAAAAGGGCATGAAGCGCGTGGAGAAGTTTCTTAGGCAGGACGTTTGCCCGGACTGCGGCGGCACGAGGCTCTCCGACGCGGCGCGGGCCCCGAAGCTGCGGGGCATCTCGCTGGCGGAGGCCTGCCAGATGACGCTGGCGGAGCTGATCGAATGGGTGGCGGGCGTGCCGGCCTCGCTGCCGGAGGCCATGCGCCCGATGGCGGCGAGCATTTGCGAGTCTTTTCAGGACGCGGCCAAAAGGCTGGTGGATCTGGGGCTATCCTATCTGACGCTGGATCGCGCGGCCTCGACGCTTTCCACCGGGGAGCGCCAGCGGATGCAGCTGGCCCGCGCCGTCCGCAACCGCACGACGGGCGTTTTGTACGTTTTGGACGAGCCATCTATCGGGCTGCACCCGGCAAATCTGACTGGGCTGGCCGGCGTGATGCACGATCTGGTGGCGGACGGCAACACGGTGATATTGGTGGACCACGATACGCACGTGCTGGCCGAGGCGGATCATCTGATCGAGCTGGGGCCGGAGGCGGGCGCGGGCGGCGGCAATATCATCGCGCAGGGGACACTGGAGCAGATAATGGGCGACCCGAACTCCAAGATCGGCGGTTTTCTGGCCGGGCGGAGCAGGATCGAGACGTGGCGGCGCGTGCCGCCTAAGGAGATGTTCGCGCTGGGGCGTATACATCTGGCCACCGGGGCGATACATACGGTGAAGCCGCTGACGGCGGACTTCCCCAAAGGCCGCCTGATCGCCGTGACGGGCGTTTCCGGCAGCGGCAAAACGACGCTTATTCTGGAGAGCCTCGTTCCCGCGCTGACGGCGGCCATACGCGGCGGGCAGCTGCCGCCGCATATAAAGGAGATCGACGCGCCGGGCATCGCGCAGGTGAAGCTGATCGACGCGACGCCGATTGGCGTGAACGTGCGCTCCACCGTGGCCACTTACGCTGACGTGCACGACGAGCTGCGCAAGGTGTTCGCCAAAACGGCGGACGCGAAGGCCAGAGGCTGCAAGGCGGGCGATTTTTCCTATAACACGGGGCGGCTGCGCTGCCCCACCTGCGACGGCACGGGCCGGATAGAGCTGGACGTGCAGTTTCTGCCGGACGTGGAGATACCCTGCCCGGATTGCGGCGGCTCGCGCTACGCGAAGGAGGTGGGGCTGATCCGCCGCGTGCCGAAGGGCGGCGGCTCGGGCGTTACGCTGCCGGAGCTTATGGCGATGAGCGTGGACGAGGCGATGGCCGTCTGCGCCGATCTGCCCGTGGTCTCGCGGCGGCTGGGCGTTTTGCATGAGCTGGGGCTGGGCTATCTGACGCTGGGCGAGGAAACGCCGAGCTTATCCGGCGGCGAGGCGCAGCGGCTGAAGCTGGCGAGCGAGCTGGGGCGCGGCCAGGCCGACGCGGTGTTCGTGTTCGACGAGCCGACCATTGGCCTGCACCCGCTGGACGTGGCGACGCTGCTCGGCGTGTTCGGGCGGCTGATCGAAAACGGCGCTACCGTCGTCGTTATCGAGCACGATCTGGACGTGATCAAAAACGCCGATTATATCATCGACATGGGGCCGGACGGCGGGCTTGCCGGCGGCGAGATCGTGGCGGCCGGCACGCCGGAGGATATCTGCCGGGCCGCCGGCAGCCAGACGGGCGTTTATCTGAAGCGCTATATCGAAAGCGGCAGATAGCGGCAAAAAAGAGAGATACTCAAAAGTATGGGTATCTCTCTTTTTTTGTTTGGCGGGTGTCAGTCGAAATCCACGCCTTTAGGGCCCATAAACGCGGCTATCTCCAGCTCCAAATACTCGCCGTTATCGGCGAAATAATAGTCGAAAACCGCTTCGTCCGCCAGATAAAATTGGCCGGTCAACACGTTTTGCAGATAAAACGCTCCGTAAGGCCGTTTATCCGCGCCCTCCGGCACCCAGAAGAGCCAATGTTCTATCAGCTCGGACTGGCGGTCATAAAACGCATAGTCGGCCCAGCCTTTTTGCGGCATGATACCGTCCGGTTTGTCGACAGCCTGTCCCCGGCAGTCCGCTATCATAGCGATGCAGCTGTTGACGATGTGCTTGCGGCCAGTCAAATTGCCGCCCATTGCCATCGTATAAGCGCGTTTGCCGCCGATAATATCGCCGGGCAGGATTATTTTGGTGAACGTGCCGTGATAAGTGACCAGACAGCCCAGCTGCTCCGCCACAAAGCGCAGCGGCAGCATGAGGCTGCCGTCCTCCAGATAAGGCGCGGCGGCGAGCCGATAGGTCGTGGCCGTGCCGTCGGCCTGCCGCACGGCGGCGTCGCGGCTGCCCGGCGTCAAAGTTACGACCGTGCCGGAGAGCGTTACGCTGACCTGCCGGCCGTCATAGGCCACGTTCGCGCCCAGTTTTTCGGCCAAAGGCCGGATAGGGCCAAACAGGGTGTTTTCTTTGATATCCGCCGCCAAAACGTTTTGCAGCGGTTTGCCGTCCAGATATACCGGCACGGCTGCCCAGGCTGCCGCCGCCTGCGTAAACAGGACGAGGGTGAGCAGCAGCAGTAGAAACGACTTGATTTTTCGCATAACCGATACACTCCACAAATTATTCGTTCTTGATAGCCTCCAGCGCGGAAAGGCGGGTGGCGCGCAGGGCCGGATAGAAGCCGGAGATCACGCCGACCAGCGTGGAGAACGCTATGCCGCCCAATATCAGCCAGATCGGCACGATGGAGATCGGTATGCCGTCGCCCATGCTGAACATCGAGAGCACGCCGCTGTCGGAGAGCATATTCATCAGCTTGGATATACATAGGCTCAGCGCTATGCCCAGCACGCCGCCGGAAAAGCCGATTATGGCGGCTTCGCTCAAAAACAGCGTCATGATGTCGGAGAGCTTGCAGCCTAAGACCTTCATAATGCCGATCTCGCGCGTGCGTTCGTAGGTGGACATCACCATGGTGTTGCTGATGCCGATAGCGGCCACCAGAAAGGCCACCGCGCCGATACCGCCCAGCACGGCCTGGATCATGCCCATTTGCTCCTTCACGTTGTTCAGCATTTCGGTGCTGCTCCAGGTTTGATAGCCCAGGTTGTTGATCGCCTGCTGCACGTCGGCGACGTTGTTCATATCGTCCACCACGGCGTACATGATGTTGTATTTGTTCTTGTCTTTGTCCGATTCCTTGGTGCTGATCTTATTGTCCTTCTGGTATTTTTTGTACATATCCTCCAGCGACTTCATATCCATGACCACGCTGTAACTGAAGTTGCCGGAATCCTCGTGGTCCATAACGCCGGTGCAGCGGATATCGTAGCTTTTGGGCTTGCTGCCGCCGCCGCCCCAATAATAGCCCAGATCAAAGGCCAGCTTGACGTGGGCCTCCTCCGGGTTGGTGATATCGAAGGGCAGCTCTTTTATGGTGGATTTGCCGGTCTCCTCGTCGTAGGTATAGGCGCTGTTATCCTCCGTCCAGCCGCGTTTGGGATCGTAGAACTGGAAAACGCTGGTATAGGGGATAAGATAACCGTTATCGGCAAACATATCCGCCGTGACGGGCTCGCCGTTTTCCAGCTTCAGGTCGTAATAATCCAGCTTTGTTATATCGATGCCGGAAAGCGTGAGGTCGTTGATCTTTTTGCCCATGATGAGACCGCCGTATTGGCGGTATATGGGCAGCGCGGCCTCGACGTGATCCAGCGCCTCCAGCGCGGTGACCGTTTCGTCGTTCAGATAGGTCTGCTCGTCGGCGTTGCTGCTGTAATTCTGGTAGACCTCGATCTGCGTCAGGCTGCCCCAGGATTGGATCTGTTCCATATAACCCTTTTCCATGCCCTGGCCGATGGATAGCATGATCACTACTGCCATAGTGCCGATAACCACGCCGGCAACGGTCAAAAGGGTCCTGGCTTTGCGGCGCAGGAAGTTGCCGCAGGCCATTTTTAATATGTCGAGAAACTTCATGGCCGGGCCTTATTCCAGATCGTTATCTTCGGCAAAAAGCGCTTCCTCCGCGGCCTGCTTCTTGGCCTTGCGCTTTTTGCGGAATATGACCAGAGCTGTGGCAGCAGCAGCGACTACGACGACGCCAAGCAGTATCTTCGCCCAGGTGGGGAAGCCGCCGCCCTCGTCCATGCCGGGGTCGACCATGCCCGGGTCGTCCATACTGGGGTCATATACGG
>CANQSW010000059.1 GCA_947626615.1 uncultured Peptococcaceae bacterium
GGTGCTGGCCGGCAATCCCTGGGCGTTCACGCTGCTGGCGGAATTGGGCTGGCGGCCGGAGATCGTGGCCGACCACGGCCTGAACCTGCTGAACACGGCGGCGGCCAAGGCCTGCGCGGCGGCCGGGGCGACGCGGGCCGCGGCTTCGCTGGAGCTGAACGCGGGCGAACTTTCCGCCTGGGCGGCGGCGCTGGGCGAATTTCCCAGCGAGGCGCAGGTGTTCGGCGATCTGCCGGTTATGCAGAGCCGGCATTGCCCGATCGGGGCGCTGTGCGGCGGCAAAACGGCGGCCGCGGCCTGCTCCGGCGCGTGCCGGGCGGGGCGTTTTCTGCTCCGCGACGCCAAGGGCTTTGAATTTCCGGTCTACACCGATGAATTTTGCCGCAGCCACATCTATAACGGCCACCTGCTCTGCCTGCTGGAGGAGACGCCGCGTCTGGCGGCGCAGCACGACGTGCTGCGGCTGAGTCTGCTCTATTCTGGGCCGGAGGAGACGGCGGAAGTGGTGCGGACGTTCGCGCGGGCGGCGCTGGGCGGCTATGACGCGGCGGCGCTGGCGCAGCAGAGGGAGCGTCTGGCGCGGCTGCTGGGGCGGCAGTTTACCAAGGGCCATTATTATCGGGGCGTCGAATAGACGCGGGTGAAAATATGACTGAAAGCATTGATCTGGCGGCGAAATACCGCGAAAAGCTGGAATTTCCCAAAATAATCGCGCGGCTGGCGGAGCTGGCGGCGTTTGCCCCCAGCCGGGAGCTGCTGCTGGCGCTCTCGCCGCAGAGCACGCCGGAGGCGGCGGAGCGCGCCGCCGACGAGACGACCGAGGCGGCGGACTTGCTGCGGCTCTATCCGACGTTTTCGCTCGGGCCGTGCCGCGATATCCGCGAATCTCTGCGCCTGCTGGAGCTGGGCGGCGTGCTGACGCCGGAGGCCCTGCTGGCGCTGGCCGATACCTGCCGGGCTTCGCGCGGGTGCAAGGAATTTTTCTCGCACGTGAAGGGGCACTTCCCGCAGCTGATCGAGCGGGCCAAGCGGCTCGGCGTGTTCAAAACGCTGGAAAACGCCGTGGAAAAGGCTATTGGCCCGGACGGGCAGATCGCCGACGGGGCGAGCGACCGTCTGGCTAATATCCGCCACCGTATCCGTATGTACGAACGGCAGATACAGGAGCGGCTGGACAATTTCATCAAAAACCCCAACACGGCCAAGTTTTTGCAGGAGCCGATCGTGACGGTGCGCGACGGGCGTTTTGTGGTGCCCGTGAAGCAGGAATACCGCAGCAGCGTGGCGGGCGCTGTGCATGACGTTTCGGCCAGCGGGGCGACGCTGTTCGTGGAGCCTCTGACCGTTATGCAGACGAACAACGAGCTGGCGCGTCTGCGGCTGGAGGAGGACGACGAGATAGCGGCGATATTGCGGGCGCTCTCTTTGCTGGCGGCCGGTCAGCGCGAGGAGCTGGAACACTCGCTCTGGGGGCTGGCGCAGCTGGATTTCGCTCTCTGCAAGGCCAAGCTGGCCGAGCAGCAGCGGGCCGTGCCGGCGCGTCTGAACAAAAACGGCCTGATCGACCTGAAGCAGGCGCGCCACCCTCTGATCGGCGCGGGCGTGGTGCCGGTGGACGTACATCTGGCGCCAAAGCTGAAGATAATGGTCATCACCGGGCCGAACACCGGCGGCAAGACCGTGACCTTAAAGACCGTGGGGCTGCTGACGCTGATGGCGCTCTCCGGCCTGCATATCCCGGCGGAGGCCGGCTCGCAGCTGGCGTTTTTCTCGCAGATATTCGCGGATATCGGCGACGAGCAGAGCATCGAGCAGAGCCTTAGCACCTTTTCGTCGCATTTGGGCAACATCGTGCAGATATTGGCGCGGGCGGACGAAAATTCGCTGGTGCTGCTGGACGAGCTGGGCAGCGGCACCGACCCGACGGAGGGCGCGGCGCTGGCCATGAGTATTCTGGAATATCTCTATAAACGCGGCGTGAAAACGCTGGCCACCACGCATTACAGCGAGTTAAAGAGCTTCGCCTACAACAAGGAGGGCTACACCAACGCCAGCGTGGAATTCGACGTGGAGACGCTGAGCCCCACTTACCGTCTGCTGCTGGGCATACCCGGCAAGAGCAACGCCTTCCAGATCGCGGAAAAGCTGGGCTTATCTCCGGCTATCATCGACCGCGCGGGTGAATTTCTGACCGCGGACGAACAACAGGTTTCGGATCTTATCAGCTCGCTGGAGGAGCACCGCCTGCAGGCCGAGCAGGCCAGCCATGAGGCGGAGCTGCGCTTGGCCGAGGCGGTGGAGCAGCAGCGCCGGCTGAAAGACCGCGAGCTGGAGCTGGCCAACAAAGAGGCGGATATCATCGCCAAGGCGCAGCTAAAGGCGGCCGATATCGTCAAAGAGAGCCGCGCGCAGGCCGAGGAGCTTTATCAGCAGATGAAGCAGGCGCTGAAAGAGGCGGGCGTGCAGAACCGCGAGGTGCAGGCGGCGCGCAGCAAAATGCGCCAGCTGCAGGAGAATTTGCAGACCAAGCTCCCGGCCAAAAGGTATCAGGGCGACGCGCCGGCCAAAGTGGAGATCGGCCAGACCGTAGACGTGCCGAAGCTGCACCAGAGCGGCATCGTGGCGACGCTGCCCAACGATAAGGGCGATTTGCAGGTGCAGATCGGCGTGATGAAAGTCGGCGTGAATATCAAAGATCTAAGAATAGACGCGCGGCAGGAGAAGAAGGAGCGCGCCGCCGGGCCGCGCCACCTTATGCAGGAAAAATCGCGCTATATCAGCCCGGAGATCGACCTGCACGGCCTCACGGTGGACGAGGCTATCTATCAGCTGGACAAATATCTGGACGACGCTTTTCTGGCGAATCTGCAGCAGGTGCGGGTGATCCACGGGCGCGGCACGGGGGCGCTGCGGGCCGGCGTGCTGCCGTATCTGAAGAGCCACCGACTGGTGGCGGACGTCGAACCCGCGCCCTACAACGAGGGCGGTATCGGCGCGGTCATCGTGAAGCTGCGCTGACTGATATCAAAACAAAAAAAGCAAGCCGGGCTCAAGCCCTGGCTTGCTTTTTGCTGTTAGGCTGCTTTTATGCCTGCGCGGCCAGCCACTTTTCGCCGCTTGCTATTGCCGCCTCCACCGCGGGCAGAGCCGGGCCGCCGGGAATGTTCCGCGCCGCCACGCAGTTGGCGATCTTGATGTGCTCGAAAACGTCCGCCGCGAAAACGGGGGAGAAGCGCTGCAACTCTTCCAGGCTCAAGTCCTCCAGCCCCGCGCCCTTATCCTCGGCGTATTTCACCAGGTGGCCGATCACGGCGTGCGCCTCGCGGAAAGGCACTCCCCGCGCCGCCAGATAATCCGCCGCGTCGGTGGCGTTGATGAAGCCGCCCTTGGCGCGCTCGAACATTTTTTCGACGTTCACCCGCATGGTGGCGAGCATGGGCGCGAACACCAGCAGCGACTTTTTCACAGTGTTCACGGTGTCGAACAGAGCCTCTTTATCCTCCTGCATATCCTTGTTATACGCCAGCGGCAGGCCCTTCAGCATGGTGAGAGTGCCCAGCAGGTGGCCGAACACGCGGCCGCTTTTGCCGCGCACCAGCTCCGCCACGTCGGGGTTCTTCTTCTGCGGCATAATGGACGAGCCGGTGCTGTAAGCGTCGTCCAGCGTGATATAACCGAATTCGTTGGACGACCACAGCACGATCTCCTCGGCAAAACGGGAGAGGTGCACCATGATCAGCGCTGCCGCGTCGATGAACTCCACGATGAAGTCGCGGTCGCTGACGCCGTCCAGACTGTTTTCGCAGATACCGTCAAAGCCAAGCTCCCGCGCCACGAATTCGCGGTCGATCGGGAAGGTCGTGGTGGCGAGCGCTCCGCTGCCCAGCGGCAGCCGGTTCAGGCGCTTTTTGCAGTCGGCCAGCCGCTCGTAATCGCGCCGGAACATCTGGAAATACGCCAGCATATGGTGGCCGAAGGTGATCGGCTGCGCCTTTTGCAGGTGGGTGTAGCCCGCCATCACGCTGGCCTTATGCGCCGCCGCCAGATCGAGCAGGACGCGTTGCAGGCGCAGCAGCAGCTTTTGCACCTCGCCGGTCTCGTCGCGCAGATAAAGCCGGATATCCAGCGCCACCTGGTCGTTGCGGCTGCGGGCGGTGTGCAGCTTTTTGCCCACGTCGCCCACGCGCTCGGTCAGTATCTTTTCGATATTCATGTGGATATCCTCCGCGCCGACCTCAAATTCTACGCGGCCCGCGTCGATATCCGCCAAAACCTCCTGCAGCCCCTGCACCAGGCGCTTTGCCTCGTCGGCCGTGATGATGCCCTGCCGCCCCAGCATCGTGGCGTGGGCGATAGAACCCGCGATATCGTATCTGTAAAGTATCTGATCGAAGCTGATCGAGGAGTGGAAATCCTCCACCAGCTTGTCGGTGGATTTGGCGAAACGCCCGCCCCACAGTTTGCTTTCCGTCATCTGACGCACCTCGTTTATACTGTTTTGCCCCGGCCGCCTTTTTGGGCCGGGTTTTATACAGTATAGCACAAACGGGGCGGCGCTGACAAGCTAAAACACGCCGAATATGCCGCCGAGCGCTCCGCCCAGGGCGAGCGCCAGCAGCTTCACCGGCAGCGCCAGGCCGAGCGCCGGGCCGCCGCCCAGCGTCACGTTCCAGATGAGCAGCAGAACAAACAGGCAGAACGCCAGCAGCAGGCCGGAAAACAAGCCGCGCCGGCCCGTCTTTTTGGCGCAGACGAAGCCGCCGACCAAAGCGGCCAGCGCTAACACCGCCAGCTGCAAAAGATGCGCCGTGGCGGCGGAAAGGGCGGTGAGGGCGTAGGCGGCGGAAAGAGCAAAAGAGCCGGCTAACAGCGTCAACACCGCGCCAGCCAGCCCAAAAAGCAGCGCGGCGGGGCGAGAAGCGGCCGAGCCCGCGGCCGCACCCGCGGCCAAAACCTGTTCCTTCAGGCGCTGAACGTTTTTCATGGCAATTTCCCCTTTTAGAAGAAGTTTGCCAAACTATATGCTGACATGGCGCCGTATATGCCGCTCACTCAAAGGCGCGGGCCAGCTTTTGCAGCGCCTTTTTTTCGATACGGCTGACGTAAGAGCGCGAAATGCCCAGCTCCCGCGCGATCTCGCGCTGGGTGTGTTCCGCGCCGCCGTCCAGCTGATAGCGTTTGATCACGATGTAGCGCTCCTTGGGGGTGAGCGTTTTCAGACTTTGCCGCAGCAGCCGCTCGTCGTCGCGGCTCTCCACCGCGTCCAGTATCTCGCCGCCGTCGGAGCCGAGCGTTTCCAGCAGGGTCAGCTGGTTGCCCTCCTTATCGGCGCTCACCGGCTCGTTCAGCGAGATCTCGTTGCGGCTGTTCTTGGTGGCGCGCAGGTGCATCAGCACTTCGTTTTCGATACAGCGGGCGGCGTAGGTGGTCAGTTTGATATTTTTGCCCGCGTCGAACGTGTTGATCGCCTTGATGAGGCCGATCGTGCCGATAGATATCAGATCTTCGCGCTCCGGCCTGGCGTTTTCAAATTTCCGCACGATGTGCGCCACCAGCCGCAGATTGTGTTCGATCAGGCGGTTTTTGGCCGCCGCGTCGCCCGCCGCCATAGCGGCCAGCGCCGCGGCCTCCTCCGCCGGCGAGAGCGGCTTCGGGAAGGCGTTGGTGTTCAGATACCCCAGCAGAAAGCCCAGACCCGGCACCAGCGTGCCGATCAGATACAAAAGTTCCCACATATGCGCAGCCTCCGTTCAGCTAAGATCGCTAAAGCATATGCGGTGGCGGCGTTTTCATGCCGGGGCGGGCGGCTAAACGCTGCTTTGCCCCGCGATACCCTCCAGCAGCGCCAGCTTTTCCGCCGTCTCGCGGCAGACGGAGCCGGCGTCGCTGCCGCCGCTTTGCCCGTCCGCGATATAAACGGCCATAGCCCAGCGCGGCGCGTCCGCCGGGAAGAATCCCGCGAACCACACGCCGAAATCCTGGCTGGTGCCGGTTTTGCCCGCTATGGCGACGATGCCGCTCTCGGCCGGGGCGCCCGTGCCGTTGGTGACGGCGAAGCGGAGCATTTCCCGCAGCTTCTGCGCGCTTTCCGGTTTCACCACCTGCCGCGGCTCGGCGCTCTCGATGCTCTGCACGGTGCGCCCGCCGGCGGTGACCAGAGCGGAGACGAGACGCGGCTCCACCAGCTTGCCGCCGTTGGCGATAGCGGCCAGCAGGCGGGCCAGCATGAGCGGGGTGGCGCGGATACCTTTTTCCCCGATCGAGACGTTCGCCACGTCGGCGGGAACTGCGGGGGAGAAATCCAGCCGGTTTTCCGAGGGGACGTTCATGCCCCGCAGCACCTGCTCCGTCAGACCCAGCCGCCAGGCGTATTCCGCGATCAGCTCGCCGCCCAAACGCTGCCCCAGCGCGACAAAATACGGGTTGCAGGAATTTGCCAGCGCCGTCCGCAAATCTTCCGCGCCATGCCCGGCGCGCCGCCAACAATGCACGGTGCGGCCGTTTGGCAGCGTTATGCCGCCGTCGCAGACAAAACCTGCGTCGTCTATGCCGATACCGTTATCCAGCGCGGCCAGCGCCAGCACCAGCTTGAACACCGAAGCCGGGGGATAGTAGCAAAAAGCCTTATTCAGATAAGCGTCGCCCTCGGCCGCCGGCTGGCCGGCGCTCTGGTCGAAGCCGGGCGAGCTTGCCAGCGCCAGCACGTCGCCGTTGGTAACGTCCAGCAGCACGGCCGCGCCGTTTTTGCCGCGCATGGCGTTCTCCACTATCTGCTGCGCCGCCGCGTCCAGCGTCAGCTGCACGTCCAGCGCCGTATCCTCGCCGCCCGGGGGCAGCTCCCGCAGCGTTTGGCTGGCCTGACGCCCCTGTTCGTCCACCGCCGCCGCGATCTCTGCCGTAGGGCGTCCGCGCAGCAGCGCGTCGTATTGCTGCTCCAGAGCGCATTTGCCGGTATATGCCGGGTCGGCCAGGCCCGCCGCCGTCAGAGCCTCATATTCGGCGGCGCTGCTGGGGCCGACGTAGCCCAAAAGATGCGCCGCCGGGGAGCTCGCCGCGTAGCGCGGCCGCCAGACGCAGGTGAAAACGCCGCAAAGCCCGGCGGTACGCTCGTTTGCCGCCTGCTCCTGCGTTTCTGTCATAGACCGCGCCAACAAAAAAGGCTCGTCCGCCGCCAGACGCTCGGCCAGATTTTGGGCGGCGGGGGCGGGGGTCAGCGCCAGATCGTCCAGCAGGGCGGCAAGGAAGGTCTGGTAATAAGCCGCGTCATGCTGCGCGTCCCCGCGGGTAAGGCTCGGGAAGACGAGCAGGCAGCGCTCCGCCCGGTTGGTTATAGGCTCGCCGTCCCGCCAGAGGAAATCGCCGCGCCGGAACTCCCGCTCCGCCACGGTCAAAAGCCGCTGGTTCTGCGCCAGCGCGATCAGCTCGCCGCCCCGCCGGCAGTTCAGCCACCAGAGCCGCGCCGCCAGCAGGCAGAACGCCGCCAGCAGCAGCGCCGAAACGCGCCGAAAACGCTTGGCACTAAGCAAAAAAATCACCTCTATGCATAAGGTGATTTTTTACGCGATGGTTTATGCGCCGCCCGCAGGCAGTTAAATTTGGCAATTTTAGAGTGTGATAAGCTCCTTCGGAAAGCGCGTCAGCGGCAAAAGGCCGTCTTCTGTCACCAGGCAGGAATCCTCGATACGCAGCCCGAAGCGCCCCGGCAGATAAACGCCGGGCTCCACCGTCACCAGATGACCGGGGAGCAAAACGACTTGGCCGTGCGGGGCCAGCGCCGGGGCCTCGTGGATATTCAAGCCCACGCCGTGGCCGAGCGAATGAGAAAAATATTCGCCAAGCCCGGCCGCTTCGATAACGCTGCGGGAAATAGCGTCTGCCTGGCCGGTGGTCAGGCCGGGGCGGATCTGCGCCAGCCCCGCCAGCTGCGCCGCCAGCACGGCCGCATAGGCCGCCTTTTGCTCGTCGGAGATATCGCCCACGGCAAAGGTGCGCGTGCAGTCGCCGCAGTAATTCTGCCAGCGGCAGCCGAAATCCAGCGTGACGAAGTCGCCGGGCTGGATAGCATAGTCGGAGGGGATAGCGTGCGGTTTGGCGCTGTTTGGCCCCGCCGCCGCTATGGTGGTGAAGCTGGTGCCCTGGCCGCCCGCTTCGTGCAGAGCCTGCTCCAGCTGCCAGGCGATCTCGCGCTCTGTCGCGCCCGGTTTGATGCAGGGGAGCGTGGCCTCCAGCGCTTTATCGGCGATCTCGCCGCAGCGGCGGAGGCAGAATTGCTCGTATTCGTCTTTAACAAGGCGCGGGGCCAGCGGCAGATCGCCGGCCGGGGCAAATTCCAGCTCCGGCAGCTTTTGGCCGAGCAGCTCGGTCAGCGCCGCCCAGGCCGCGTAGCTTATATTGCCGCCCTCAAAGCCCAAGCGTCTGGCCGGCTTTTCG
>CANQSW010000060.1 GCA_947626615.1 uncultured Peptococcaceae bacterium
GGCCGGCATCATACTTTACGGCTATTATCCCTCGGCGGAGGTCGATAAGAGCATTTTGCGGCTGGCTCCGGTTTTGAGCATCAAGGCGCGGCTCACCTGGGTGAAGAGGGTTCCGGCCGGCACTTCGATCAGCTATGGGCGCACGTACGTGACCGAGCGCCCGGCGGATATCGCCACCGTTCCCGTGGGCTATGCCGACGGCTGGCGGCGGCTGCTGAGCAACAACGGCTGCGTGCTGCTGCACGGGCGGCGCGCGCCGATAGTGGGGCGCGTCTGCATGGATCAGTTTATGGTGGACGTGACGGGGCTGGAGGCCAAAGTCGGCGACGAGGCGGTGCTGCTGGGGCGGCAGGGCGATGAGATGATCGACGCGGACGAGATCGCGGCCCGCTGCGGCACGATCAGCTACGAGATATTGAGCGCGCTGCTGCCGCGTCTGCCGCGGCATTATATCAACGCATAAAGAGCACAAAAAAGGACGGCGCGCCGGTCTGCGGTACGCCGTCCTTTTTAAGTTTAGCTGAATTTTCAGCCAGCCGGCCCCGTTATACAGGCGGCACAGCTTATTTCGGCAGCTTGTAGGTGAGGACCTGCGCTTCCGGCGGGTCTAATACCTGGCCAGCCAGCCACAGATCGAAATAAAGCGTGCCGTCGCCCGCGGCGGCGGTCTTTGCCGCGTTAAATTTCAGGCAAACTCGGGGGTCTGTCATGGGAAACGTGGGGTTCACCGACCACATAGAGTCGTAATACTGCTGTTCATCTACCGCTATGTTGCCGTAGGCAAAATTTTGCGCTATCCAGGCGTTTATCGGGGCTTTGGCCTCGTCGGTGAGCAACAGCGGCACAAGGTCGGTGCAGGTGTCCGTCGCCGTGTCCAGCAGATACGATCTGTCGGTCAAAACGAACCTGGCGTCGGCCCAAGTTGGCTCGCCCAGCTCGCCGCAGCTTTTGGTCGCGCCGGTCTTATCGTTGACGCAGATCAGCTCGCCTTTGTTGCCCAGCCAAAGGTTATCGCCCTGCCAGAGCGGCAAGGACGGCCCGCCCAGATAGGCGCGGCTTTCGGCGTCTACGGTCGTTTGGCCGTCTGCCGCCAGCCAGGCGTGATGATAGTAGGCGAAGGTCAGCACGCCTGAACCGCTGCCGCCTGTGCTGAAAAGATAGTTGCCGTGCGGCGTCAGGCTGACGCTGAAGTCTGTCGGCGTGTAGTAGGAACTGTTGCCGAGGCTCGGCAGGTCTATCTGCCCCAGACGCTTATACGCGCCGTTTTGCCGCAGCGCCAGCTCGCCGTTGGCCAAATTGAGTATATACGTGCGGCCCTGCCCGTCGTCATAGGTCAGGCGCGGCATATATACGTCGATGCGCTTGGGCGTGTACGTCACCGTGGTATCCAGGCTCTCGGCCAGTACGCGCAGCGGCAGATACGTTTTGCCGTTTTTGGTAAAAGGCTCTTTCCCGGCCAGCGAGTCTCTATGGAACTTTTCTATGGAGCTTACCTCAAAGCTGTTATCCGCCAGCGAGACGGTCAGCCGCAGCCCGTTTGGGCTTTTGGCCCGCACCTCGCGCGCGGCCGCGTCCCACGTCACCGTCATATCCAGGCCCTCCAGCAGCGCCCGAAAGGGCAGATAGCTCGTGCCGGAGACGAGCAGGGCCGGTTCGGCCAGCTTTTGCCCCTCCACGTAGATTGGTATTTCCGCGGCCGCCAGAGCCTGCCTCGGCAGCAGCAGAAGCAGCAGCGCCGTCAATAGCAGCGTCAGTTTTCGCATATTCATCACTTCCTATCACAAATTTTCCGCCTGTTGCGGCTGAATAAATTTTAGCAAACGGCGGGGAGATTGTCAAACCGGGGCGATCTTGGGCAAAGAAAAACGGCATGGCTGCCCATGCCGTTCGTATGTTTTGTTCAGGTTTGGCAAAAGCCCGTCAGTTCAGCAGCATACGGTCGTTATCCAGATCTTCGCCGGCCACGCTGGCAAACTTGGCCAGCAGATCCTCCACCGTGAGGCTCTTTTTCTCCGCGCCGCCGATATCGAGGATTATGCGGCCGTCCTTCAGCATGATCAGCCGGTTGCCGTGGGCGATAGCGTCGCGCATATTGTGGGTGACCATCAGCGCCGTCAGCTTCTCCTCCTCGATGATACGGTCGGATATCTCCAGCACCTTGGCGGCCGTTTTGGGGTCAAGCGCGGCGGTATGTTCGTCCAGCAGCAGCAGGGCGGGCTTGGTCAGCGTGGCCATCAGCAGCGTCAGAGCTTGCCGCTGCCCGCCGGAGAGCAGGCCCACCTTGGTGGTCAGGCGATCCTCCAGCCCGAGGTCTAGCGTTTTTAAGAGCTCGTGGTATTTTTCGCGCTCCTCGCCGGTGATACCCCAGCGCAGCGTGCGCTTTTTGCCGCGCCGCAGCGCCAGCGCCAGATTCTCCTGTATCTCCATTTGGGCGGCCGTGCCCAGCATCGGGTCTTGGAAAACGCGGCCAAGATAAGCGGCGCGTTTGTATTCCGGCAGGGCGGTGACGTCCGCGCCGTTGATGACGATAGCGCCGGAATCTATCGGCCACACGCCGGAAATGGCGTTTAGCATGGTGGATTTGCCCGCGCCGTTGCCGCCGATGACGGTGACGAAATCGCCGGGGTCAAGGTGGAGGTTCAGCCCGTTTAGGGCGTGCTTTTCGTTGATCGTGCCGGTGTTGAACGTTTTGTAGATATTTTTCAGATCCAGCATATCACTTTTTGCCCCCTTTCAGCTTCGCCCACCAGCTTTTTATCTGCGGCAGCGCCAGGCAGATCGCCACGGTTATGGCGGTGAACAGCTTTAAGTCGTTGGCGGCCATGCCGGCCTTTAAGACCAGTGCGATGATGATGCGGTAGGTTATCGCGCCCAGCGTCAGCGAGAGCAGAGTGCGTCGGAAGGATTTCGTGCCGAACAGCACTTCGCCGATGATGACCGAGGCCAGGCCGATGACGATAGAGCCCGTGCCCATCTGCACGTCGGCATACGACTGGTTCTGCGCGATCAGCGCGCCGGACATCGCCACCAGGCCGTTAGAGAGCATCAGCCCCAGCAGGATCATGGTGTCGGTGTTGACGCCCTGGGCGCGCACCATTTGCTGGTTGTTGCCGGTGGCGCGTATGGCGGAGCCAAGCTCCGTGCCGAAGAACCAGTAGAGGAAAAGCCCCACCACCAGGCAGACCAGCACGCCGCAGATAAGTATCGCCACGTTTTTGGTCATAATGCCGTGCGCGGCCAGCCAGGGCATGAAGGGCAGCTTTTCCAGCGGCGTGAACACGCCGGGGACGTTCAGCAGCGCGATATTGGCCCGGCCCATGATGCGCAGGTTCACGGAATACAGCGCGATCATGGTGAGGATACCGGAAAGCAGCGCCGGGATCTTCAGCTTGGTGTGGAGCAGCCCGGTGACCGCGCCGCAGACCAGCCCCGCGAACAAGGCCAGAATGGTGGCCACCCAGGGATTGCCGCCGTGAGTGATGTGGACAGCGCCCACAGCGGCGCCGGTAACTAACGTGCCCTCCACCGAAAGGTCGGCGATGTCCAGCAGGCGGAAGGTGATGTATACGCCCATAGTCATCACGGCCCAGAGCGAACCCAGCGCGACCGCGCCCAAAATGATGTTTAACATATAAAACCCTCTTGTTGCGTTAAGATACATAACAGGGAGCGGCAGAATCGTTGCCGCTCCCTGCTGCGGTTTTGGCGTTAAATATGCCGTCGCTTATTCAGCGTCGGTGGAAGGGTGGATAACGTAAGCGGCCAGATCCTCCGGCACGGTCACGCCCAGAGCTTCCAGCGCGTCGCCGTTCAGGCAATATTCAAACTCGTTGGAACCCTTGATCGGCATGGTGGCCGGATCAGCGCCGTTGGCCAGGATATCGATCGCCATCAGGCCGGCCTGATAGCCGATGCCGTAATAGGTGATGCCCACGGTGGCGGTGCCGCCGCCCTTGACCATGTTGGATTCGCCGCAGATCACCGGGATCTTGGCGGCCATGGTGATCTCGCTGACGGTCGGCATGGCCGAAGCGAAGTTGTTATCGGTGGGGATATAGATCGCGTCACATTCGGTGACGATAGAAGCGGTGGCCTGCTGGATATCGTTGGTGGTGTTGATAGTGCGCTCAACGGTGGCGATACCCTTGCCCTCCAGATACTCCTTGGCGATCTTGCACTGCAGGATCGAGTTATCCTCGGCAGAGGTGTAGAGGAAGCCGACGGTCTTGACGTCCGGGAAGAGCTGCAGCATCAGATCCATCTGGTCGGAGATGGGGTTCATATCCGTGGTGCCGGTGACGTTGTGGCCGGGGGCCTCGTCAGAATCGGCCAGCTTGGCTTCGGTGAAGCTGGTGATAGCGGTGGCCACGATCGGCATGGTGGTGGTTCTGCCAGCCATAGCCTGCGCCGAAGGAGTGGCGATGCAGAAAGCCAGATCGGCGTCTTCAGACACGAACTTGTCGGCGATAGTCGACAGGTTGTTTTGGTCGCCCTGAGCGTTTTCGAGCATCAGGGTGACGTTTTCGCCGTCGATGTAACCGTTATCGGTCAGAGCGTCAAGGAAGCCTTCCTGCGCCAGATTCAGAGCCTCGTGATCCATCAGCTGCATAACGCCGATAGTGTAGTGCGCGTCGGTCGCGGCATTGTCGCCGGTAGAGGCGTTGTCGCCAGAGCCGCCGCAGCCTGCCAGCGCCAGACACAGGGCGGCCAGCACGGCCAGCAATTTCATTGTCTTTTTCATTTCTTTTCCAAACCTCCTGAACATTTGATTAAAAATTTGATTTTTTGCAGCCTTTTCAGCGAAAAAACTGCGTGCTGAAAAAAATTATAGTCAAACCGGGGCGATTTGTCAATAAATAATGATAACTTCCTGACGTTCCGCAAATTATTCTTATAGATGAAAAAATATTTGCAATGCCGCCTATGTGTGGTATAATAACATTGGAATGTTATGACTGTATGTTTTTCGGGAGGATATGTTTTGACGAAAAACGATTTCGAACCAGCGCAGAACCTGAGCGCCCGGCCGCTGCGCGAGGCGGCGGCGGAGGCTTCGCGCGCCGTCGCGGTGGATCATCAGCTGCAGGAGCAGCTTTTGGGCCGGGGCGAGGCGCTGCTGCGGCTGCTGGAGGAAGGGCTTTCCGTGCGGCTGGTGCCGCGCGGGGCGGAACTTTTGATCTTCGGGCCGCCGGACGGGCTGGATAAAGCGGCGGCGGTGCTGCAACAGCTGCTGCGGCTGGCTGCCGCGGGAGCAGAGCTGGACCAGGTGGCGATAAACTATCAGCTGGCGCTATACGACCAACGGCTGGCGGGCGAACATACGGGCGGCGTGGCGGAGCTTTCGCGCACCGTCTACGTGACGCCCAAGGGCCGCGAGATCCGCGCCAAATCCTACGGGCAACACGCTTATCTTGAGGCTATCGACCGCTATGATATCACGTTTGGCGTCGGGCCGGCCGGCACGGGCAAAACGTATCTGGCGGTGGTGAAGGCGGCGGACGCGCTGAAAAAGCGCCGCGTCAAAAAGCTGGTGCTGGTGCGCCCCGCGGTGGAGGCCGGCGAAAAGCTGGGTTTTCTGCCGGGCGACCTGCAGGAGAAGGTGAACCCGTATCTCCGCCCGATCTACGACGCGCTGGACGACGTTCTGGGCGCGGAGACGGCGGCCAAATATATGGAGCGGGGGCTGATCGAAGTGGTGCCGCTGGCCTATATGCGCGGCCGCACGCTGGACGATTCGTTCATCATCTTGGACGAGGCGCAGAACACCACGCCGCCGCAGATGAAGATGTTTTTGACCCGTATGGGGCAGAACAGCAAGGCCGTGATCACCGGCGATATCACGCAGATAGATCTGCCGGCCGGGGCTCGCTCCGGCCTGAAAGACGCGCAGCGGGTGCTGGGCGGCATAAAGGAGATCGCGTTTTGTTATCTGACAGACCTCGACGTGGTGCGCCACCCGCTGGTGCAGAAGATCATCGAGGCTTACGCGCGGGATAACGCCGCGCCGGCAGGGAAAGAGATGTGATGATTTTTGAGCAATAACAGGATCGACGTGGCTGATACCAACCGCAAACAGGGCTTCACCCGCCTGGGCTGGCTGTGGTTCATACTGCTGATCGTGCTGACCTTTGCTATTTTGGCCAGCACTTTCCTCGCGAACCGCGTTTCGCTGCAGGAGGGCGATATCGCGCCGAGCAACGTCTATTATTTCGGCGCGGCCACCACGTTCACCAGCCAGGTCTACACCGAACAGGCCCGGCAGCAGGCGGCGGGCGAAGTGGAACAGATATATAAATACGACGAACAGGTGGCCGCGGATATGCAGGTGCAGGTGGACACTCTGTTCGACGCGCTGCATAACGTGCGCGTATCCGAGGAGGCCGACGAAGCGCGGCTTTTGAAGCTGAACGAGCTTTTGACGCCGCCCGCCGCAGAGGACGAGACGCCGCAGCCGCCGAATCAGGCGCTGCTGGAATATTTCCTCGGGCTGGACGACGCGGGCGAAAACCTGCTGCGCAACAGCCTGAAAAACGCCGTGAACGCGGCCTACGGCCTGGGCGAATTTGACGAAGAAGCGCTGCCGGAGGTCATCGAACAATGCAGCGACAATATTGCCGCCATAGCGCAGAGCGGCCGGGCCGCCAACTTCATGCGGCAGGCTATGCTGCTGCTGCAATTCAAGCCCACGCACGTGTTCGACCAGGTGGCGACGATGAACGCTATCTCGCAGGCTATCAACAACGTGCAGCCGATCTCCGTCACGGTCTATCCCGGCCAGCAGCTGATCACGAGGGGCGCGGTCGTCACCGCCGCCGACGTTGAGGCGCTGGAGCAGGTGGGTCTGCAGCAGCGGGGCAGCAGTCTGCTGGCGTATACCGGCCTGCTGCTGCTGGTCATTATCTGCTACGGCCTGCTGCAGATGTATTGCACCAAGATGAGCGGCGACAACAATCTGGGCGCGGCCAACATCAACCTGATCGCGCTGCTGTTCATCGTCATGCTGCTGATAGCGCGCGTGATAACTTTGATAAAATTCGATTCGCCTTTTGCCACCGACTGGATGCTGGGGCTGGCGATACCCGTGCCGGCGTTCGCCATGCTGGTGGCGGCGCTGGTGAACCGGCGCACGGCCATTTTCTCCACGCTGATCTTCAGCATTTTCGTCGGCATCATGTGCGGCGCGCATATGCTCTACGTTTTCGCGGCGCTGGTGGGCGGCTTGGTCGGCATATTGCAGGTGAGCCGCATGAACTCGCGCAGCTATTACGCGCTGGCGGCGCTGAATATCGCCGTCGCCTATATGCTGGTGGGCGTTTCGTGGTGCCTGATGTGGAACTATGATATAACGTCGCTGTATATCGCGCTTTTGATGTCCGTCATCAACGGCGTGGTGTCCGTTATCCTTATGGTCGGCACGCTGCCGTTGCTGGAGAGCGCCTTTTCTATCACCACCGATATCCGGCTGATGGAGCTTTCCAACATCAACCACCCGCTGTTAAAGCGGCTGATGGTGGAAGCGCCCGGCACCTACAATCACAGCATTTTGGTCGGCAATCTGGCCGAAGCGGCGGCCGACCGTATCGGCGCGGACGGGCTTTTAGTGCGCGTGGCCTCGTATTTCCACGATATCGGCAAGATGAAGCGGCCGAACTTCTTCGTGGAGAACCAGCGGCCCGGCGAAAACCCGCACGACAAGCTGCAGCCGAGCCTCAGCACGTTCATTATCACTTCCCATACCAAAGAGGGCGCGGATATGGCCCGCAGCTGTCATCTGCCCAAGGAGATAATCGACATCATCGAGCAGCACCACGGCACCAGCCTGGTGCGGAGCTTCTATAACAAGGCGCAGGAGGCCGCCAAAGCGCAGGATATCGAGACCGCGCCCCTGCGCGAGGAGGATTTCCGCTACCCCGGCCCGATACCGCAGACCCGCGAGGCCGCGCTGGTGATGCTGGCGGACAGCTGCCAGGCGGCGGTGCAGTCTATGGCCGCGCCCACGCCGGGGCAGATCGAAGGCATGGTGCGCGATATTATCCGCGGCAAGCTGAACGACGGCCAGCTCAACCAATGCGCGCTGACGTTCCGCGATCTGGACGTTATCGCTTCGACTTTCGCTACAATTCTGGCGGGCGCCAAACATTACCGCCTGCCATACCCCGAGCAGCTGGCCAAGGAGCTGGAAACGCGGCTCAAAAAAGCCAAAAAAGAGGCCGAAAAAGAGGCTGAAAAAGAAACCGAAAAAGATGCCGGCAAGGCCGCCAAAGACGACGGAGCCGCGCCGGAGGAGGGCAAGAACGCATGAAGCTGCTGCTGACTAACGAAACGGGCTTTGTTCTGCCCAAGGGCTGGGCGGCGGCGCTGCTGGCCGTGGGGGCGGAGACGCTGCGCACCGAGAATATCGGCGCGGG
>CANQSW010000061.1 GCA_947626615.1 uncultured Peptococcaceae bacterium
TTGCCGCCGAGGCGCAGAAGCTGGGCGGCACGGCGGCCTTCATCGACGCGGAACACGCGCTCGATCCCGTATACGCTCACAATCTGGGCGTCGATCTGGACGATCTTCTGGTGTCGCAGCCGGATACCGGCGAGCAGGCGCTGGAGATCGCCGAAGCGTTGGTGCGCTCTGGCGCGGTCGATCTGGTGGTGGTGGATTCGGTGGCGGCGCTGGTGCCGCGGGCCGAGCTTGAGGGCGATATGGGCGACGCGCACGTCGGCCTGCAGGCCCGCCTGATGAGCCAGGCCCTGCGCAAGTTGACCGGCGCGGTGAACAAAAGCCGCTGCGCTATCGTGTTCATCAACCAGCTGCGCGAAAAGGTCGGCGTGATGTACGGCAACCCGGAGGTCACTCCCGGCGGCCGCGCGCTGAAATATTACGCCACCGTGCGCATCGACGTGCGCCGGGTGGAGACGCTGAAGCAGGGCGGCGACAGCGTCGGCAACCGCACCAAGGCTAAAATCGTGAAGAACAAGGTGGCCCCGCCCTTCAAAATGGCTGAGTTCGACATCGTGTTTGGCGAGGGCATCTCTCGCGTCGGTTCGCTGCTCGATCTGGCCGTCAATCTGGACGTGATCGAAAAGAGCGGCTCCTGGTTCGCCTATAAGGGCGAAAAGATCGGCCAGGGGCGCGAAAACGCCAAGAAATATCTGAAGGATAACCCCGAAGTTTTTGCGGAGGTGGAAGCGCGGGTGCGCGAGCTGGCCGTCGCCTCCAACCGTCTGGCCTTCGGCACGACCGACGAAGAATAAACGCCGCGGCCGGGCGGGCGTAGTGTGACATAGTGCGGGAGAGTTGTGATGATGCGGCGAAGACACATACCGCGCGGCTGGAAGATATTCCTGTTGGCCGTGCTGGCGATATATATCGTCTATGGCCTGTGGCTGGGCGCGAAAGTAAAGACCGTTGTGGCGACCGCTTTTGCTTCGCCTGAAAAGGTTGTGCCTAATCCGTACGAGTCGTTCATCTCCGACGAATATTATAACCATATGGTACATTATTCTGATGAAAGGTTGCTTGAACGACCGGGCGAACGTTATGAATATCTGCTTTCGCCGCTGCCGCTGGTCGTGCATTGGTTCACCGGCGCCAGGGTCTGGATATGGTACGAAGATCATTTTTATCGTAATGACGAACATGACAGCGGGTGCGGCGGCGCGTCGATATTGTTCGATCTAAGACTGCAAAACGGCAAATGGCGCGTCGTGTATTCCTACGAAGCCCCGTAACGCTGTACAAAAAGAAAAAAGAACCTCTTTTCCACGGAATTTTCGTGGGAAAGAGGTTATTTTTGTGTTCCACCAAAAAAAATTTTCAAAATTTTTTTCCACAATTTTTTGGGGAAATTTACCACCGAAAAAAGTGTTTCGCAACAATCTCTTGAAGAAATTTTCGCCCTAAACACTATAAATTGTGCTTTCGGCCGCAAAAAAGCGCCTAAAATGCCGGTTTTGCACCGCTTGGGGCTGTGAAAAAAATTTGCAAAATGGTATTGATTTTTTTGTAAAACTCGGTTAAAATGAGGCCGTGGTGTTAAAAAGTGGTAAATAAGTGCATCAAAGTGTCAAAAAGTGGATAGTTTATCGGTTGTGGCACGGCGGCGCAAGCCAAGATCATACAGCGGGAGGTGAGAGCAAATGTCTTTTATGGGAACGTACCAGAATAACGTGGACCCCAAGGGCCGCGTCAGTATTCCCGTGAAGTACCGTGAAGCTCTCGGCGAACGCTTTTACGTGACCAAAGGCTTTGACCGCTGCATCGATATCCACACGGCGGCCGGTTGGGAAAAACTGGCGGGCAAGCTGCACAAGCTTTCCGTCACCAAACGCGATATGCGCGATTTCGTGCGTTTCGTTTTCGGCAACGCCACGGAGGTGGAGCTGGACAAGCAGGGGCGTATTCTGCTGCCCGCGCTGCTCCGCGAGACGGTGGGTATTGAAAAAGAGGTAGTCGTAATGGGCGTGGGCGATAAGATCGAGATCTGGGACAAGGCGGCCTGGGAGGAGCATCAGCGGCAGCTTAGCCAGCATATTGCCGATATCTCCGAAAACGTGGGCGCGTTCGACGTGGATATCGATTTTGATTGAAGCCAGCCCGCAAAGCTGTGATATGTATATTGATGTGAGCGTATCCCGACAAAACGGCGGCAGGGTGATGAGATGAGCGGCGAAAACAGCGAATTCAAACATTTGCCCGTTTTATTCGCTGAGGTCATGCAGAACCTGGGTCTTGCCCCCGGCGGCGTCTACGTGGACGGCACGCTGGGCGGCGGCGGCCACACCGAGGGTATCCTGCGGCGCACGGCGCCGGACGGCGTCGTCATCGGCGTCGACCGCGACGCGGACGCGATAGCCGCAGCGACGGCCCGGCTGGCTCCGTTCGGCGAGCGGTTTCGCCCCGTGCGGGCCAATTTCGCCGAGCTGGCAAGCGTGCTGCGGGAGCTGGACATTCCCGCAGTTAACGGCGTTTTGTTGGATATCGGCGTTTCCTCCTATCAGCTGGATACGCCGGAGCGCGGTTTTTCCTATATGAACGACGGCCCCCTTGATATGCGTATGGACAAACGCGGCGGGGCGACGGCGGCGGAGCTTTTGAGCAGGCTCTCCGGCGAAGAACTGGCGGATATCATCTATAAATATGGCGAGGAGAGATTCTCGCGCCGTATCGCGCAGGCCATCGTGGCGGCGCGGCAGCAACAGCCTATCACCGGCACGCGGCAGCTTGCCGATATCGTGGCGGCGGCCATACCGGCCGCGGCCAGAAGAAAAGAAAAGCAGCACCCGGCCAAGCGGACCTTTCAGGCTCTGCGTATCGCCGTAAACGACGAGCTGGGCGCGCTGGAGCAGGGTCTGGCCGCGGGGTTTGCGGCGCTTAGCCCCGGCGGGCGGCTGGCGGTGATAACCTTTCATTCGCTGGAAGATAGGATAGTTAAAACATATTTCGCCGGTTTATGTCAGGGCTGCATTTGCCCGCCGGAATTTCCCGTCTGCGTCTGCGGGCGGCAGCCGGAGGGCAGGCTCTTGCAGCGTAAAGCGATCGTGGCAAGCGAGGCGGAAACAGCCGCCAACCCGCGAGCCCGCAGCGCCAAGCTGCGCGTGATCGAAAAATTATAGAAAAACCAGCGCCGAAATGACGAGGGATTTATAAGTCGGAAGGGACGTGATCGAACTTGCAGGCAGCGACGGCAGAACGCAGAATGACGGAAGCAGAACGCAGGCGTTACGCTTTCCGCGTTTATGAGCAGGACGAAGCGCAGGCGGCGGCCAAAGAGCGCGCCAAAGCGCAGGCGGCGGCGGAAGCCCACGTCAAGGTCAAGCTACTGGCGGCGGTGTTTGCGGTATTCCTGCTGGGCATGGGTTATATGGTGCTGAACACGCAGGTAACGGTCATTGGCTATGAGATCAATCAGCAAATGGCGGCCAACGACGAACTGGCCAACGAGAACACCCGTCTCCTGTTGGCGATCGAGCAGGCCACCAGCCCGGAAAAAGTCGCCGGGTTCGCTGTAGAACACCTTAATATGGTGACGGCAACGGAAGATTCGGTAATTTATTACGACGCGGCGGAGACGGCCGCAGCGGCAACCGCAGTCCGCACGGGTATGGCGGTGGATCAGGCGGCGCTGGGCTACGGCACCCTTGAGGTCATCGACGACGGTACGTCCGACGGCCTTTTTGGCAGCATCGGCGCCTTCTGGCAGAAGATAACGTCGGGCGGCGGCGTGCAGGTAGGCCAGCTCGCCGCGGGCGAATAGCTGAATAGTTGAAGAAATAAAGCCAGCGCCAGCAGCTCCGGCTTTATTTCTATATTTCGAACAAGTCGCGATTTGGGGCGAAAAATGCCAGATCGTCCCGCCGGCGTATATTATAGCCGCCGGCTAATATATATTTTATGACGTATCCGGCCGGATCCGGCGGGAAGGAGGCGATAGACCATGCGGCGCAGCAATTATGTGTCCGGCAAAAAGATCTGGGGCGTGCTGCTGGCGCTGGTCCTCGCTTTTTTCGCGGTCGGCGGCGGCCTGGTTTACCGCACTCTGGTGCAGGGCGCGGAGCTGCAGGCCAAGGCGGAAAATTCCCGCACGCGCTCGGTGACGGTGGCTGCCGACCGCGGCACGGTCTTCGACCGCACCGGCTCGGTGCTGGCCGTCAGCGTCAGCACGGATTCCGTGGCCGTAAACCCCAGCCAGATAACGGACGCCGACGCGCCGGAGGTGGCCGAAAAGCTGGCGGCCATTCTGGACGTGGATTACGACACCATTTACCAGCGCGTGACCAAAAGTTCTTATTTCGAGTGGGTGAAGCGCAAGGCCGATTTCGACGTGGTGGAGGAGCTGGAGCAGGAGCTGGAGGACGACGACCTGCCCGGCGTGATGCTGGTGGAAGAAACGCAGCGTTATTATCCCAAGGTGGAGCTGGCGGCCAATCTGCTTGGCTTTGCCGGCGTCGACAATCAAGGTCTGGAGGGCGTGGAATATTCCTACGACGAGATATTGAAGGGCGTGGACGGCAGTATCGTCACCGAATACGACAGCAAAAACAACATCGTCCAGCAGGCCATTCAGGAATACAACCAGCCGCAGGACGGCTATAATATCTATCTGACTATCGACGAGAATATCCAGTATTTTGCCGAGCGCGAGCTGGACGCGCTGATGCAGAGCGAAACGCCGCCCAAAGCCGCGGCCGTGCTGGCGATGGCCCCTCAGACGGGCGAGATACTCTGCTGGGCCAATCGCCCAACTTATGACCCGAACCATTATCAGGACTATGACGCGAGTTATCGCCGCAATATGCTGATAACCGATACCTATGAACCCGGCTCGGTCTTTAAGATCATCACCGCGTCGGCGGCGCTGGATTCCGGTGCTTCCTCGCTGAACGACCGCTTCTATGACCCCGGCTATATACAGGTGGGGTCGAACCGCATCAGGTGCTGGCGTTATTACCGCCCGCACGGCAGCCAGAGCTTTGCCGAGATCATTCAGAACTCCTGCAATCCCTGCTTCGTGAACCTGGTTCAGAAAATGGAGGCAAAGGAGAAGGGCACGTTTTATAAGTATATCCGCGCCTTCGGCTTTGGCGAGCCCACCAATCTGGGCCTGCAGGGCGAGGCCAACGGCATCGTCATCGACGAAAGCAAGGTGAGCCAGCTCGACCTGGCCACCATGTCTATCGGGCAGAGCATCGCGGTCACGCCGCTGCAGCTGGTGACGGCGGTATCGGCAGTGGCCAACGGCGGCGTGCTTTTGCAGCCGCAGATAATCCACCATATAACCGACAACGCCGGCAACATGGTGCAGGGCTACGAGCGCAAAGAGGTGCGCCGCGTCGTCTCGCAGGAGGTGGCCGATGAGGTCTGCCTGATGCTGGAAAACGTCGTGAACAAGGGCACCGGCTCCCGCGCTTACGTGGACGGCTACCGCGTGGGCGGCAAAAGCGGCACGGCCCAGAAGCCCGGCCCGGGCGGCTATCAGGACGGCAAATATATCGCGTCGTTCTGCGCCGTGGCCCCGGTGGACGACCCGCAGGTGGTCATGCTGGTGATCGTGGACGAACCGAGCGGCGGCGAGTATCAGGGCGGGCAGGTGGCCGCGCCCATCTTGCAGAAGATCATGGCGGATACGCTGCGTTATCTCGGCGTTGTTTCGCAGGTGACGAAGATAGATTCCGATAAGATCACCGTGCAGGTGGAGCAGCAGACCTCCGTGCCGGACGTTGGCAACCTCTCGGTGGAGGAAGCGAAGAAAGTGATCGGCGTGGCCGGTCTGGCCTATGAGCTGGACGGCACCGGCGCATACGTCGGCAGCCAGACGCCGGCCGCGTTCAGCCAGGTGCCGGTCGGCTCGAAGATATTGCTGAAAACGGTCGGCACGGCGGAAAGCGACAGCGTCACCGTGCCCGATCTGACAGGCAAATACGTGCGCGAGGTGGCCGAGATATTGAACGCCATGGGGCTGAAAGTTAAGACCGAGGGCAGCGGCACGGCGTATGAGCAAAGCCCCGTGCCGGGAACGGCGGCCGCCCGCGGCGACGTCGTCACCGTGAAATTCCAGAACGAGGACGAAGTATCGAACGGCCAGACCGAGCCGTATTGAGCGTTATAGACGAGGAGGAACTTGTGATGAGGTTGAGAGACATCGCGGTCTATCTGGGGATAGACCCGGAAAGCGTGCCGGATATCAGGGTAAAAGGCCTGCAATACGATTCGCGCACCGTGCAGCCGGAGGATATCTTCATCGCGCTGGTGGGCACCAACGTGGACGGCCATGATTACATCGAACACGCCGTGGCCAACGGGGCGGTGGCGGTCATCGCCGAATACGCGCCGGAGAGCGTGGCGGCGCACACTCCCGTGCTGGTCGTGAAAGACACGCGCGAGGTCATATCCCTGCTGGCGGAGCTGCTGCATGATTTCCCCGACAAAAAACTGAACATATTAGGCGTGACGGGCACCAACGGAAAGACCACGACGACCAATCTTATCCGCTATCTCTGGCGGAAGCGTCGCGTTAACTGCGGCCTTATCGGCACGGTCTGCAATTATTGCGGCGAACGCCGCCTGCCTGCCTCGGCCACCACGCCGGAGCCGGTGCATCTGGCCGAGCTGCTGGATATGATGGTGGAGGAGGAATGTACCCACGTCGTTATGGAGGTCTCCTCGCACGCCTTGAAGCAAAAGCGTGTGGACGCGCTGCATTTTAACGGCGCGGTGTTCACCAATCTCACGCAGGATCATCTGGATTATCACCGCACGGTGGAGGATTATCTGGACGCGAAGCTCCAGCTCTTCCGTATGCTGGACAGAGACCCGGCGGGCGCGGGCTACGCCGTGGTGAATATCGACGACCCGCACGCGGCGGATTTTGCCAACGCCAGCCATGCCAAGCTCTGGACTTACGGCATCGAGCAGGAAGCCACGCTGCGCGCGCAGAATTATCATCTGACCCCCAGCGGTTCGGCCTTCGACGTGCTGTATCAGGGGCGGACGTATCACGCCGAGATACCTCTTTCCGGCAAATTCAACGTCTATAACACTCTGGCGGCCGTCTGCGCCATGCTGGCGCAGGGCTTTGACCTGCCGGAGCTGCTGGAGGATATGAAAAACGCGCCCCAGGTGCCGGGCCGCTTTGAGAAGGTGGACTGCGGCCAGTCCTTCGCCGTGGTGGTGGATTACGCCCACACGCCGGACGGGCTGGAGAACGTGCTGAAGACCGCGCGCGAGATCACGCAGGGCAAACTTATCGTGGCTTTTGGCTGCGGCGGCGACCGCGACCACGGCAAACGCTCGATCATGGGGCGGCTGGCCGCTGCTCTGGCGGATCATGCTATAATAACCTCGGATAACCCGCGCACGGAAGACCCTCTGGCGATCATCGCGGCCGTCGAGGCCGGCGTTAAAGAAGTGCCGGAGGCCGACCGTGCGGCCTATGAAGTGCAGCCGGACCGCCGCCTGGCGATCGGCCGCGCCATAGAGCTGGCAGCTCCCGGCGACGTGGTGCTGATAGCCGGCAAGGGGCATGAGGATTATCAGCTGGTGAACGGCCGCGTGCTGGATTTTGACGACCGGCAGGTGGCGCGGGAATTTCTGACGAAATAAGCCGCGCTGGGCGGCCTGAGCAACGTGGTATTTTTGAGGATCGGATAATGGAAAGAGCATTGCTTGCGCTGGCGGCGGCTTTTCTGCTGGCGGCCCTGCTGGGCCGGCCGCTGATCGCCGTGCTGCATTACCTGAAATTTGGACAAACCGTCCGCGAGGACGGCCCGAAGCGTCATCTGGTGAAATCCGGCACGCCCACTATGGGCGGGATAATTTTCCTGCTGCCGTTCGTGCTGGTGGCGCTGCTGCTGGCCGGCGGTTCGCTGACGGTGACGCTTTTTGTGGGCACGGTGCTGCTTTTCGGCCTGATCGGCCTTTTGGACGACGGCATCATCATCGTGCTGCACCGCTCGCTGGGCCTGACGGCGCGGCAGAAGCTGCTGCTGCAATTCGTCTTCGCGTTTTTGTTCGTTTATCTGGCGGAGCGCTATCTCGGCCGCGGCACGGAGCTCATCTTCCCGCTCACGGGCTGGAAATGGCAGCTCGGCGCCTGGTATTATCCGATCATCGCGACTTATATGGTGTTTATCGCCAACGCCGTCAACCTGACGGACGGGCTGGACGGGCTGGCCATCATGCCCACGGTGCTGGTGGCGTGCG
>CANQSW010000062.1 GCA_947626615.1 uncultured Peptococcaceae bacterium
GGACACGACGCTGGCGCAGATGCAGGCGGAGGGGGCGGAGCAGCCCACTGAGTTTGAACTCAGCACGGCGCTAGCGCTGCAATATTTCAGCGATATGCGGACGGATTACGCCGTGATCGAGGTCGGCCTGGGCGGCGCGATAGATTCCACCAACGTGATCGAGCCGGAGCTGGCCGTTATCACCAACGTTGCGATGGATCACATGGATTATCTTGGCCACACGCCGGCGGAGATAGCCGCGGTGAAGGCCGGCATTATCAAGGCCGGCGTTCCGGTCTTTACGGCGGCGGACGCGGACGTGCTGGGTGTGCTGGCGCGGCGGGCGGCTGAAATGGACGCGCCGCTTTACCGTCTGGGGCGGGATTTTGCCATAGCCGACGCGGCCGGCTCTGCCGCCGGCCAGACGTTCACTTTCCGCGACCTGCGCCGGGGCGGCGAGCTGCCGGGACTGAAGATAAACCTGCTGGGCGAACACCAGCTGGCCAACGCCGCGTTGGCCGTGGCGGCGGCGCGGCAGCTGGAGCTGCCGGAAGATGCCATATACGCCGGGCTGGCGGCGGCGCGCTGGCCGGGGCGGCTGGAGGCCGTCTCAAAAAAGCCGCTAATCGTGCTGGACGGCGCGCACAACACCGCCGGTATGCAGGCGCTGGCGCGCTCTCTTACGCAATATTGGCCGGGGCGGCGTATCGTAGCCGTGCTGGGTATGCTGGCCGATAAGGAGCGCCGCGAGGCGCTGCAAAACCTGCTGCCCCTGCTGGACGAAGCCGTGGTCTGCCGCGTCCCCAGCTATCGCGCGGGCGATTGGCAGACGCTGGCCGAAGTTTGCCGCGAGGCGGGCGTGCCCTGCCGTCTGGTGGAGGAAGTTCCGGCGGCGGTGGACGCGGGCCGCGCCTTGCTTCATAGCGAGGACGATATGCTGCTGATAAGCGGCTCTCTGTATATGCTGGCCGACGCCAGAGCATACCTGCTGGGGGTGGAGCCCGATGTGTGAAAAGCTGCTGTTGGCCTCGGCCTCGCCGCGCCGGCTGGAGATATTGCGGCGCCTGGGCATAGAGCCTGAAGTCATGGCCGTCGCCGTGACCGAGATCACCAAAGACCTGCCGCCGGAAGAGCTGGTCATCGCCAACGCGCGCTTAAAAGCCGCCGCGGCGGCCAAACTAAAGCCGGAAAGGGTCATTCTGGCGGCGGAGACCGTGGTGGCGCTGAACGGGCAAATCTTCGGCAAGCCTAAGGACGCGGCGGACGCCCGCCGAATGCTGGCCGCGCTTTCCGGCCGCACGCACAGCGTGTTCACCGGGGCGGCGGTATATCAAAACGGCGAGATAACTGCGGCGGCGGCGGAGACCAAGGTTACCTTCCGCAAAATAGCCGCGGCGGAGATAGCGGCGTACGTCGCCACCGGCGAGCCGCTGGATAAGGCCGGGGCCTACGCCGTGCAGGGCGGGGCGGGGCGCTTCGTGCAGAGCCTGGAGGGCGAGCTCGACAACGTGATCGGCCTGCCGGTGAGTCTGGTGGCAAAAATGCTGCCTCTGGCGAAGTTCGGAGCAAAGAGCCCGTGTAAATATAGCCAAAAAGTTTGTAAAAATTAGCAAAATATTGTTGTATTTGTCAAGGCAAGTATAATATAATAATGTTGTGAGAGCAGCGTTGCAGTTTTGTTTATAGTGTTTAGCGTTGGCAGTTATCGTGGACTAAAAAGTAATATTTTGCTGTAATAGTTGTAGCCGGAAAGGGGAATAAGGGCTTGTTTAACATTGATATCGGCATAGACCTTGGCACAGCGAACACGCTGGTCTATGTGAAGGGCAAAGATACTATCTCCACCGAACCTTCGGTGGTGGCGGTGGAAAAGAACAGTAAAAAGATCCTCGCCGTGGGCAACGAGGCTAAGAAAATGCTGGGCCGGACGCCCGGCAACATCATGGCCATACGCCCGGTGAAGGACGGCGTTATCGCCGATTTTGACATCACGCAGGGTATGCTGAAGTATTTTATCGACAAGGCGGTGAAGAACCGCTCTATCTTCTCGCGCCCGCGTATCGTCATCTGCGTTCCCTCCGGCGTGACGACGGTGGAGGAGCGCGCTATCCGCGAGGCCGCCTTAAACGCCGGGGCTAAAGAGGCTTATCTGATCGAGGAGCCAATGGCGGCGGCGATCGGCGCCGGGCTGCCGGTCATGGAGCCCGTGGGCAATATGATCGTCGATATCGGCGGCGGCACGACGGAAGTCGGTCTGATCTCGCTGGGCGGCCTGGTGACGGTACATTCCGTGCGGGTGGCCGGCGATAAAATGGACGAGGCTATCGTCAACTATATCAAGAAGAATTTCAATCTGGCCGTCGGCGAACGCACGGCGGAGGAGATCAAAATACAGATCGGCTCGGCCTATCTGGAAGAAGACGAAAAGGGCCAGACGTATTCCGTGCGCGGCCGCGATCTGATGACGGGCCTGCCCAAGACCGTCACCATCACGGCGGAGGAGATGAATCAGGCGCTTTCCGAGCCGGTCGCGGCGATCATCGACGCGATCAAGAGCTGTCTGGAGAAATCGCCGCCGGAGCTGGCAGCCGATATCATGGACAGAGGCATCGTCATGGCCGGCGGCGGCTCGCTGCTGCGCGGCCTGCCGAAGCTCGTTTCCATGGAAACGCATATCATGGTGCATCTCTCCGACCAGGCGTTGAACGCCGTGGTGCTGGGGACGAGCAAGGTGCTGGAAAATATCCACGTGCTGGATAACAGCCTGCGTAAGTGATCTGGTGTATGCTATCTGGAGGGCGGTTTTTTGACTCCGAAAAGAAAAAAAATACTGATCGGCGCTCTGGCAGTGGTGCTGGCGGCGGCTTTGCTGTGCCTGTCAGGCCTCACCTCCACCGAGCGGGAGAATATCTCCACCCCCGAACAGTTTTTGCGCGAAATGCTGGCTCCGTTGCAAAACGGGGCTAGTGTTATATCAAGAAATATCGGCAACTGGGGCGCTTATCTGCAGGGCGTGGATAATATCCGGGCGGAAAACGACGAGCTGCGCCAGGAGATCAGCGAGCTAAGGCTCCAACTGGTCGATCTGGCGGAATACCAGCAGGAGAACGAACGCCTGCGCCAACTGCTTAATATGGTGGACGACGTTTCCTCGCAGTTTGATTACGTTACCACCACCGTGGTCAACCGTTCGCAAAGCAGCTGGTATAAAACTATCGTGATCAGCGGCGGCGAGAACGACGGCTTTGCCGTGGGTATGCCGGTGGTCTGCGCGCAGGGGCTGGTCGGCCGCATCATCAACACTTCGGCCAACACGGCGGAAGTCATGCTGATAACCGACCGCGAGGGCGCTATCAGCGCGATGGTGCAGAACACCCGCACTATCGGCGTGGTGGAGGGCGACGGCGAAACGTCGGAGCTGAGCATGATCCACGTTCCCTACGACGCGGCGGTGGAAAACTATCAGCAGATCATAACTTCCGGCTACGGCGGCATTTATCCCAAGGGCCTGCTGGTGGGCTACATCAACAGTATCGAGCTGAAAAGCGACGGGTTGATGCTGGATATCGACGTGCGCTCTTACGTCGATTTTAACCGCCTGGAGGAAGTCATGGTCTTAAAGCCGAAGGCTTAATGGGAGGGGCTTATGCGGAAAATGCGCCGGCGTCTGCTGCTGGCTGTGCTTTATCTGGCCGCGTTTTTGCTGCAATACGGCTTTTTCAATAATCTGGGCTGGGGCGTTTTCTGCCCGCAGCTCTTATTGTTCTTTCCCGTGTTTGCCGGGCTGCTGCGGGGCTGCTGGTTCGGGCTGGCGCACGGGCTTTTCGCCGGCCTTTTGATGGATCTGGTCATCGGCCGCTTTCTGGGGCTAAATATGCTGGTCTGGGGGCTGGCGGGCTTTCTCACGGGGCGGCTCACGGCCAGCCTGTTCAAAGAAAATTATCTGATCGCTATCGTTTCGGTGCTGCTCTCGTTCACGTTTGGTTCGCTGCTCTACGCGGTGCTGGCGGGGCTGGTCTCCGGCAGCTTCTTCTCCATGACGTTGATCAGCCGTATCATTCTGGGCGGGGTGCTGGTGAACTGTTTTATCGCGCCGATAGTTTATCTGCCGGTCTATCGCTCGCTTTCCTACGGCTGGCTGCAGCCGCAGCCCAAGCGCCGCGCCTGACGCGGGCGGTCTGTCATAATGTGTCTGTTATAGTGTGTATGAAAGGGGGAAAAGCCGATGTTTGAGCCTGACGAGGCGGAAAACGCCGTCGAACAGAAATTCGACCGCCGGGCGCTGATATTCGTCGTCGTGCTGTGCCTGATGTTCTTCGTGCTGGCGGCCAAGCTGTTTGCCCTGCAGGTGCTGAACACCGACGTATACGCTTCGATGTCCAGCAACAATCAGCTGCGCATGGTATATCAGCCGGCCAAACGCGGCGATATTTATGATAGAAACGGCCTGATGCTGGCCGGCTCGGAGATATGCTATGATATCTGCGTGGCCACCGCGCAGGTGGATAAGGGCCGGGCGGAGGAGCTGGCCTCGCGTCTGGCCGCTTATTTGAACGACCCGGAAGTTTCGGCCGACGTTATTCTGGAAAAGGTAACGGCCAACGCCCGCAGCTATCAGCCGGTGCTCATCACCAGCATACCGGCCGCCGGCAACCAGCACCTTATCGCGGCGCTGGAGGAGCACCGGGCCGATCTGCCGGGTCTTCTGATCATGGAGGAATCGCGCCGCGTCTATCCGCAGGGCCGTCTGGCCAGCCATATCCTCGGCCAAATGGGCCAGATAACCGATATTGACACTTATCTGGTGGACAGCTACGATTACGCCTCCACCGAGCTGGTCGGCAAGGCCGGGCTGGAAAAGACGATGGAGCGTTTTGCCGACAGCGAGGGCAACGAGATCGGTCTGCGCGGCAAAAACGGCCGTCAGCTGCTGGAGGTCGATTACAGCAACCGTATCGTCCGCGTCCTTTCCAGCGAGGAGAGCGTCTCCGGCAATTCTCTGGTGCTGACGCTGGACGCTAACATTCAGCAGGCCATGGAGGAAGCGCTGGCCAAAACCGTGCAGAACATCTCCAAATCGCGGCCCAAGGCCAGAGCGGGCGCGGGCGTGCTGCTGGACGTTAAGACCGGCGCGGTGCTGGGCATGGCCTCGTATCCCGATTACGCGCCGGAGGATTTCATCACCGGGCTGACGCAGCAGGAGGCCGCCTATTATTACGACGAGCAGCTGAAGCCGACCTATAACCGGGCGATATCCTCCGCTTATCCGGTGGGTTCGACGTTTAAGGCTTCCACGGCTATCGCGGCGCTGGTCAGCGGCGTTATCGACGCGAACACCACCGTATACTGCGGCCCGGAGGCCTGGGCGGAGGAGGATATCGCCAGATGCCCCAAGACTCACGGCGTCGTGAACCTGAAGGAGGCGCTGGCCGTTTCCTGCAACACTTATTTCGAGACGGTGGCCGCCGCGGCCGGTATCGACAGCCTCTACGATACGTTCAAAAAGCTGGGCTACGGCCAGCTGACCGGTATCGAGCTGACCGGCGAATCCCGCGGGCTTTTGGCTAACCCGGAATATAAAAAACTGAATTTCAGCGGCGACGACGCCGTTTGGCACCGTTACGACACCTATTATATGGCGATCGGCCAGGGTTACAGCTATTATACGCCGCTGCAGCTGGCACAGGCCGTGGCCACCATCGCCAACCGCGGCGTGCGTATGCAGCCGCATCTGGTGGATAAGATAGTCGATTACGCCGGCCAAACGGTGTATCAATGGCAGCCGCGCGTCATGGACGAGATCGAAGTCAGCGATTACGCGCTGAACTCGCTTTACGACGGCCTGATCGCCGTAACGCAGCAGGGCGGCACGGCCTACGCGCTGTTCGGCAGCTATCCGATCACGGTGGCCGCCAAAACGGGCACGGCGCAGACTGGCCTGGTGGGCGACGACAAAAACGAGGATTATCACGGCTGGTTCATCGCGTTTGCCCCGGCGGAAGACCCGCAGGTGGCGTTTGCCGGCGTGGTGGAATACGGTTATCACGGTTATTCTTCGGCCGGCGCGGTCTGCAAGGCGGCGTTCGACGCTTATTTCGGCTTCGATTCCGCCGCCACTTCCACCAACGTACATTCCGATATTGTCGAATAGATTCGCACATATAAAACGTCGAAAAAAACGCTGTAAGGAGGAATTTATCAGGTAATTCTGCCGCATTTGGCCTAAAAAAACTGAATATTGCCGCAATTTTAGCTAAATAAACTGATGCTGGCGCAATTTGACGCAAAACTCCCGGCATTTTCTCAAGGAAAACCCCATATGCTTTCAGAATTTTTTCAGCAAAGCGAACGACGATTTTTCTTATCAGTAAGGGGGCGCTGCGATTTGGTTATCACAGGCGAAGCATTAACAGAAGATACGGCTTTGGTGGCAAGAACTCTCCGCTCCGGGCAGAAGGTGCGCTGCGCGGGCAACGTTCTGGTGCTGGGCGACGTGAACCCGGGCGCCGAGATCATCGCCGGCGGCTGCGTCGTCGTGCTGGGCACGCTGCGCGGCGTCGTCCACGCCGGAGCAGGGGGAGACGAGGCCGCCACCGTCACCGCGCTTTCTCTTTTGCCGACGCAGATCCGCATTGCCTCCCGCATCACCCGCCCGCCGGACGGCCAGCCCGCCCCGGACGTCTACCGCCCCGAGGTGGCGCGGCTGAAGGACGGCGAGGTGGTGATCGAAAAATACGTCGTCAGCAAATAAGCTGAAATCATTTAGCGAGGAGGAAGTTTTATGGGAGTTGTATATGTCGTGACTTCCGGCAAGGGCGGCGTCGGCAAAACCACCACCACCGCCAACATCGGCGCGGGCCTGGCCAAAATGGGCAAGCAGGTGGCCATGCTGGATACGGACATAGGGCTGCGGAATCTTGACGTCGTGCTGGGGCTGGAAAACCGCATAGTCTACGACGTGGTGGACGTGGTGCAGGGGCGCTGCCGCCTGAAGCAGGCGCTGATCCGGGATAAACGTTTTGAGAATATGTATCTGCTGCCGGCGGCGCAGACCAAGGATAAGACGGCCGTTACCGAAGCGCAGATGGTGGAGCTTATCGGCGCGCTGAAGCCGGATTTCGACTACGTTATCATCGACTGCCCGGCCGGTATCGAACACGGCTTCAAAAACGCCATCGCCGGCGCGGATAAGGCTATCGTGGTGACGGCGCCGGAGGTCTCGGCCGTGCGTGACGCCGACCGCATCATCGGCCTTTTGGAGGCGCACGGCTTCCACGATCTGCAGCTGATCATCAACCGTATCCGCCCGCGCATGGTGGAAAGCGGCGATATGATGTCGGTGGACGATATGCTGGAGATATTGGCGGTCGAGCTTTTGGGCATCGTGCCGGACGACGATTCTATCGTCACTTCCACCAACCGCGGCGAGCCGGCCGTGCTGGACGCTTCCTCCCGCGCGGGGCAGGCCTACCGCAACATCACCCGAAGGCTTTGCGGCGAGGACGTGCCGCTGCTGGAGCTTACGGAAAAGGAAGGCTTCTTCAGCCGGTTGAAAACACTATTGGCAGGGCGCTAAAGGAGGCGGCAAAGCATGAGCTTTTCAGAATTACTGACGAAATTCTTCCCACGGGAGGAAAGTAAAAATAAACCGCATACCAGCAGGGAGATCGCCAAAGAGCGGCTGCGTCTGGTGCTGGTGCAGGACAGAGGCAACAGTATCCCGGACGATATGCTGCTCAGGCTGCGTTCCGAGCTGATCGACGTGATCTCGCGTTATATGGTGATCGACGAAACGCAGCTCGATATGGGCTTCAACAAAAGCGAAGGCGAGATAGCCCTGGTGGCGAGTATCCCGGTGGTGCGGATAAAACAGGAAAACATAAGCTGAATATTTACCGCCGGCTCGCGGCGGCTTGCTCGGTAAAATTTTGGGGAATTTTTGGGGATAGTTTAGGGGTCTTGTTGTGTTTGATAAAAAAATGCTGAAAAATCTGGACTGGCCGTTTATCGTCCTGTTGCTGCTGCTGCTGGCCTCCAGCCTGTTCGTGCTGGCGTCCGCCTCCGGCAATCTCGAGAACGGCAGGCCGCATTATTATCTGGAGCGCCAGACCGTCTGGCTGGCGCTGGGCTTCGCCGTGGCCGCCCTCGTTGCCTGGCTCAATTACCG
>CANQSW010000063.1 GCA_947626615.1 uncultured Peptococcaceae bacterium
GATCAGAGCATTTATGGCTGGCGCGGCGCTGATATCGGCAATATCCTCAACTTTGAAAGGGATTATCAGGATTGCCGCCTGATCAAGCTGGAGCAGAATTACCGCAGCACCAAAAATATCCTTGACGCCGCCAACAGCGTCATCGAACATAACGCCCAGCGCAAGCCCAAAGCGCTGTGGACGGACGCGCCGGAGGGCGAGCTGATAGATTATCAGGAGCTGCCGGACGACCGCTCCGAGGGTATGTACGTGGTGGAAACGATCGCCATGCTGCGCGAGCAGGGCTATGATTATAAGGATTTCGCCGTGGTCTACCGCACGCACCCGCAGTCCCGCGTGCTGGAGGACGCTCTGCTGAAATACGGCTTTCCGTATCACGTCTACGGCGGCATGAAATTCTACGAGCGCAAAGAGATCAAGGACACGCTGGCCTATCTGCGCCTGCTGGTCGACCCGGACGATAACCTTGCGCTGGCCCGCATAATCAACGAGCCGAAGCGCAGCATCGGCGCGGGCAGCTACCAGAAGCTGGAGGCCGGCGCGGCGGCGCTGGGGCTGCCGGTATACCGCGCGCTTTCCCGCCCGGAGGTGCTGGAGAATCTTTCTCCCACGGCGCAGAAAAGCGTCAGAAATTTCGTCGAGCTGATCGAGCGGCTGACCAAACAGGCGCATGAGATGCCGCTGCCGGAGCTGCTGGAGGCTTTGTGGACGGAGACCGGCTATTATACCGCCTTAGAACAGCAGGACCCCACCACAGCGGAGAGCCGGCTGGATAATCTGCGCGAGTTTGCGGCCGGCGCGGTGGAGTTTATGGACACGATGCAGGAGGCGCAGGCTTATGCCGAGACCGCCCCGGACGATTTCGGCGACGCGGCGGATAACGCGCCGACGCTGGAGAATTTTCTGGCCCGCATCGCCCTTGTCACCGATACGGACAGCTATGACAGCGAGGACGGCAGTATCACGCTGCTGACCATGCACGCCGCCAAAGGGTTGGAGTTCCCGGTGGTGTTCATGGTGGGCATGGAAGAGAAGATCTTCCCGCACGGCCGTTCCCTTTTGGACGACAACGAGCTGGAGGAGGAACGCCGCCTTTGCTACGTGGCGATGACCCGCGCCGAAAAGCGCCTGATCATGACCCGCGCCATGCGCCGCAATCTGTTCGGCCAATACGTGACGCTGCCGCCCAGCCGGTTTATCGGCGAGATACCGGCGGAGCTGCTGAACGCTCACACGCTCAGCTATCACCGCCCCGAAGTGAAGCACGAAGCGCCGCCCCGGCCGACTTCGATGTTCGTGGGGCGGCCGCAGCGCACCTTCGAACCGCAGCCCGACGCGGGCCGGCAGCTTATCAACATCGGCGATAAGGTGCAGCACGCCAAATTCGGCCTGGGCGTGGTCGTGAAGATAACGGGCGAGGGCGAGGACGCCGCGCTTTCCATCGCATTCCCCGGGCAGGGCATAAAGGTGCTGATACAGAAATACGCGCCGCTCAAGGTGGTAAAATAAAGTCAAATAAAAAACAAAACCACTGGTTACGCTTTGCCAGTGGTTTTTGTTTGTAAAAATAGCCGCGCTTGCCGTCTGGTTCAGCGCTTGAAGCCGGCCTCCGGCACGGCCAGGCTGAAATGCACGTAAACGTCGTCGCGGCCGGAAACAGGCAGCCAACCGCGTATCGAATCGCCGGTGGGGTTATCCGTCATGCCTTTGCCCTCCCGCAGAGACTGCATGGCCAGACAACCGCGGTGGTTGACCGGGGAGGGTAGTGTGGCACAGCAAAGGCCCGGTTCATAGCCCTTGGAGATCGCCTTGAGGTTGGCGGCGATGATGATATGGTCGCGGCCGATCAGCCGCGCCACACCGGGAAAATTATCCCACATAAGATGAAAAGACGCGATCTCCTCCGGCGTAACAGTGATCTTTTCCGGCATAGAGCAGCACCTCCGAACAAATATTATATAAATCAGCATAGCGCCTTCCGGCGTTTTTGTCAAGGCCGGGCGGGGCGAAACGAAATATTGACGCTTTTTGCGGCCGTATCATAATCAATTATAAAAAACGCCTTTGTTTTCTCTTTATGCCATGCTATAATAGTTATATCAAGGAGGCTTGTCATGCTGGAAAATAAATTAGGCATAAAAAATGCCGCGGAACTTGCGCGCGAAGAAGAGCGGCTCAGCAAGAAAAGGGCCGCGGAGCTATTTGAAAACGGCGTTTTGGATACGCTCACGCCCGGAACTTTTTCAGCCCTGCAAGCGATCCATAAATATCTTTTTGCGGATATTTACGATTTTGCCGGGCAGATACGGACGGCCAATATTGCCAAGGGCAATTTCCGCTTCGCGCCGGTGGTGTACCTTGGCGATGCAATCGAAAAGATTGCCAAAATGCCGCAATCTACGTTCGATGAGATCGTCGAAAAGTACGTCGAAATGAACGTCGTTCACCCGTTCCGGGAGGGCAACGGCAGAAGTATGCGTATCTGGCTCGATATGATGCTTAAAGCCGAGCTTGGCAAAGTCGTGGATTGGAGCAGGGTCGATAAGGACGACTATCTGCTTGCGATGGAGCGCAGTCCGATCAGGGATCTGGAGATAAAACACCTGCTAAAGGGCGCCCTGACCGACGAAATAAACAGCCGGGAGGTCTATATGAAAGGCATTGACCGCAGTTATTCTTATGAGGGGTATGAGGCGTTTAAGGCAGGAACATTATAAGATCACGCCAAAACAGCATTGCCCGGCGTTTTTGTCAAGGCCGGGCGGGCAAAACGAAAGAAAAGCAGGCGTTTCCGTGTGGAAACGCCTGCTTTTGCTGGTGGAGATAACAGGATTCGAACCTGTGACCTCTCGCATGTGAGGCGAGCGCTCTAACCAGCTGAGCTATACCTCCAGATAAAATGGCGGAGCGGGTGGGATTCGAACCCACGAGCCCTTGCGGACTACCTGATTTCGAGTCAGGCCCGTTATGACCACTTCGATACCGCTCCATAACCAGATAGCGAGCGCAAATGCCGCTTCAAAAATAATAGCACAACGCCGCGCTTAATGCAAGCGATTTTGTAAATTTTATCAGAAAATTTGGCAGGAGAGCCAGGCCGAGACGATGCCTATCGCCGCGCCCACCAGCACGTCGCCGGGGTAATGCTGCCCCAGATATATGCGCGATATGCCGACCAGCATACAGACGGCGGCGGCGATATTCTCGTATTCCGGCCGCAGTATCGCGATGACGCCGGCCAGCGCCGTAATAGTGGCGGTGTGCGCGCTGGGAAAGGACGGGTCATACTGCATCAGCTTGGTAAAAATATTGACGTTCGGCAGCATGATATGCGGCCGCACCCGTTTGATGACGAATTTGGTGGTCTGCGCCGTAAGCTGGGCAAAAAACACCGCGCCCAGCACCTCCGTGCCCGGTATGCTGGGGACGAAAAGCATCAGAAACAGGCAGATGCCCACCACCGAAACAAACCCGGCCAGGTGCGTGAACAGGGGCATGATGAGATCCAGAAAGCGGCACTTTATGCTTTGGTTGAAAATATTGAAAAAAAACGTGTCGATCCTGGCTAAAGTTTGCAGCAGCGATTCGATCAATGCCAACTTCTCCTTTTTGGGGCGGCGCGCCGCCTTTTACCGGTTAGTATATTGGTTTGGCAGCGCCTTTAGCAGCAATTTTTTGCCGAGAATGTTTTCTACAAAATTTCCCCAAATCCTCTTTTGGCCGGCTGGGGCGGTTTGTATTTTTTGCCGTGCCGGCTAGGCGCATAAGCGGCGGCGGGGCGGCCAAAAATAAGCGTATACGGCAGAAGAGCTCGATCTCGTCCGCGCCGGTCTAAAATATTTGCTGCCGCGCAGCTGCCGTTTTATGTGATATTTTGCGTGTTTTGGAGGCTAATTTTATGGATACGAACAAAGAAAACGATCTGATGAAGAAGCTGGAGCAATCCGTGCCGGGCGGCGACGCCGGCTACCTGCCGGACGGGCGGCCCAAACGGCCCGGCCTGCCTGCTCAGACGGTGAACCGCGCCGCGCCCACCGGCGGCAACGGCAGCTCGCAGGCCAAAAGCCCCGCGTTAGCTAACGACGCGGCGGCCGCGGCTTATACCGGGTCTGCCGGCGACAGCGAGAACGGCATTTCAGCGCTGCTGAACCGAATCGAGACGTTCGGGGCGGAGGCCGTTTATAACGCCGGCGACGAAGACCAGGGCAACCGTTGAGAACAATGCAGAAAGGCTCCCGTGGCTTTTGGGCGGCGGGAGCCTTTAACATTCGGTTAATATTCCGGCGTTATACTGCTCAAATAAGGCGTTTCAAAGCTCGCGCAGATCGTAGGGCGTGGTCTGATAAACGTAATAGTTCAGCCAGTTGGTGAAAAGCAGCTGGCCGTGCGCCCGCCAATGGTTCACCGGCTTCTGCTCCGGGTCGTCGTTCGGGAAGTAATTGAACGGCACTTTAACGTCCATGCCCTTGCCCAGATCGCGGACGTATTCGTCGCGCAGGGTGTAGAGGTCGTATTCCGAATGGCCGCTCACGAAGAATTGCCGGTTGTCGTGGTCGCTGACGATATGTATGCCGGCCTGCGGCGAGACTGAAAGTATCCGCAGGTCTTTGATCTTGGCGATAGCCTCCGGGTCGGATTCCGTGTGGCGGGAATGTGGCGCGAAGTATTCCTCGTCGAAGCCGCGGAAGAGGCGGGCCCTGGGGTTCAACATATAATGGCTGTAAACGCCGGAGAGCTTGCTCGGCAGCTGGCGCTTCGGCACGCCGTAGTGATAATAGAGCCCGGCCTGCGCCGCCCAGCAGATGTGCATGGTGCTGTGCGAGTGGGTCTTGGTCCATTCCATGATACGGCAAAGCTCCGGCCAGTATTCCACCTCTTCAAAGGCCATATTTTCCACCGGCGCGCCGGTGATGATAACGCCGTCGAAGTTTTCGTCCAGAATATCGTCCACGGTGTGATAGAACGTCGTCAGATGCTCCTCGGAGGTATTTCTGGCGGAATAGCTTTTCGTGTGGATAAGCGAAACTTCGATCTGCAGCGGCGTGTTGGCCAGGCAGCGCAGGATCTGCGTTTCCGTGGCGATCTTGGTGGGCATAAGGTTGACCAGAGCGATCTTCAAGGGGCGGATATCCTGCGTCAGCGCGCGCGTTTCCGTCATAACGAATATATGCTCGCTCTCCAATATCGGGCGGGCCGGCAGGTCGTTGGGTATTTTGATAGGCATATGATATAGCTCCTTGCAAAAAACTTAACAAAAGCCGAGTTAATTAGTCTATAATAATACAAAGCGCCCGATTTGTCAATCAAAACGGCTTGCAAATAAAAAATTCTCTGCTATAATAGCCGGTAAAGAGTTCTGCTGGGGAAGTGAGAAAAGATGTCGAAAAAGCTGCTCGCCTGTATGCGGGGATATAAGCTGGCCGCCGTGGCCACGCCCCTTTGCATCATCGGCGAGGTAGTCATGGATATTCTGATACCGCTGGTCATGGCCGCGATCATCAATAACGGCATGGCCGGCGGCGACGTGCCGTATATCTGCCAAATGGGCGCGCTGATGCTGGGGCTGGCCGTCTGCTCGCTGGTCTCGGGCGTGCTGGCCGGGCGTTTTGCGGCGTTAGCCGGCATGGGCTTTGCCAAAAATATCCGCACGGCGCTGTTTGAGCATATCCAGGAGTTTTCTTTCCGCTGTCTGGATAAATTCACCACCGCGTCGCTGATAACCCGGCTGACCACCGACGTTACCAACACGCAAATGGCCGTGATGATGGGCCTGCGTATGCTGTTCCGCGCGCCGCTGATGCTGATCTTCGGCGCGGCTATGGCGTTTTATATCAACCGCAGCCTGGCGCTGGTGCTGCTGGTGGTGCTGCCGATTTTAGCCGTGGCGATATTTTTGATCTTCAGTCAGGCGTTTCCGCGCTTTCAGCTGATGATGGATAAATACGACGCGCTGAACGTCCGCACGCAGGAAAATCTTACGGCGATCCGCGTGGTCAAAGCGTTCGTGCGCGGCGATTATGAGACGGAGATATTCGGCAAAAGCGTCGACGAGCTGCAAGCGGCCTCGTTCCGCGCCGAAAGCCTGATGATAACGGCCATGCCGGTCATGCAGCTGATGATGTACGGCTGTATGCTGGCGGTGGCGTGGTTCGGCGGGCGGCAGATAATCGCCGGCGATATGCTGGTGGGCGACCTGATGAGCTTCATCAGCTATATCTCGCAGATACTGATGTCCGTTATGATGATAGCGATGATCTCCGTCAACCTGATACTTTCCCGCGCGTCGATCAAGCGTATCTCCGAGGTGCTGGACGAACCGCTCGACCTGACCGAGCCGGAGCAGCCGCAGCCGACGGCGGCCAAAGCCGATATACGGTTTGAAAACGTCAGCTTCGCGTATAACGCGGGCGGCAGCGCGGCGGAAAACGTGCTCTCCGATATAAATTTGACGATAAACGCGGGCGAGACGGTCGGTATCATCGGCGGCACGGGCAGCGGCAAATCCACGCTGGTGCAGCTGATACCCCGGCTCTACGACGTTACGGCCGGGCGCGTGCTGGTGGGCGGCGTGGACGTGCGGGAGCAAAGCCTGACGGAGCTCCGCGCCAGAGTCGGCATGGTGCTGCAAAAGAACCTGCTGTTTTCCGGCACCATTGCCGAAAACCTGCGCTGGGGCAAGCCGGACGCCACGCAGGCGGAGCTTGAGGCGGCCTGCCGTCAGGCGGCGGCGCACGATTTTATCATGAGCTTTCCGGCTGGCTATGACACCGTGCTGGGGCAGGGCGGCGTCAACCTCTCCGGCGGGCAGAAGCAGCGCCTGACCATTGCCCGCGCCCTGCTGAAGCGGCCGGAGATTATCATTATGGACGACAGCACCAGCGCCGTGGATACCGCGACCGACAATATTATCCACCGCGCTTTGCAGGAGGAGCTGCGCGGCACTACCACTATCATCGTGGCGCAGCGCATCAGCTCGGTGATACATTCCGATAAGATAGTGGTGCTGGACGACGGGAAGATTTCCGCCGTCGGAACGCACGAGGAGCTGTTGGCTTCCAGCCAAATATATCAGGAGGTCTATTATTCGCAGCAAAAAGGGGGCGAGGACGATGCCGCGTAGGTATAAAGGCACAGCCCGCCCCAACGACGTCAAAGGCACGCTGAAGCGTCTGCTGCGTTATCTCGCGCCGCAGAAGCTGCGCCTGCTGCTGGTGATGCCGGCCATATTCGTCTCCTCGGCGGCGGCCGTGGCGGGCAGCTATTTTCTGAAGCCGCTGTTCAATAACTACGTCGTGCCGTTCATCGGGCAGAAAGACCCCGATCTTTCCGGCTTTATACGCCTGATGACGCTGATGGCAGTCATCTATCTGGCCGGCGCGGCGGCCACCTATTTGTATAACCGTCTGATGGTGGTGGTGGCCACCAAAACGCTGGCCGTTATCCGCAAGGATATGTTCGCGCATATGCAGAAGCTGCCGCTGGCGTTCTTCGACACTCACCCCCACGGCGAGTTGATGAGCCGCTATACCAGCGATACCGACGCTCTGCACGACGCGCTTTCCATGGCGCTGCCTTCGCTGCTTTCCTGCTCGGTCACGATAATCGGCGTGTTCGGCGCGATGCTGCTTTTAAGCCCGCTGTTGACGCTGCTGATCATCGCCATGCTGGTCGTGATGTTTATCGTCGTAAAATTGATCGGCAAGAGAAGCGCGTATTACTTCCAGCAACAGCAAAAGGCGATTGGCCGCGTCAACGGCTATATCGAAGAGATGATCGAGGGGCAGAAGGTCGTGCGCGTGTTCGGCCATGAGGGCGAGGCGGCCAAAGAGTTCGCCGGGCTGAACGAGGCGCTCTGCCATGCCTCTACCAACGCCAACACGTTCGCCAATATACTTATGCCCGTCATCATGAATCTCTCTTACGTCAACTACGCGCTGACGGCGGTGCTGGGCGCGGTGC
>CANQSW010000064.1 GCA_947626615.1 uncultured Peptococcaceae bacterium
ACCACCAGTCCTGTTTCGTACAGAACTGGTGGCCTAAAATTTTACTTTTTGTGTCTACAAACTATTGACTATTTCACCCTCGTTCGGATAGCCCCGTTTTTTATGTTTGCCGCTTATTCCGCCCAGGCCGGCTTAAAGCTGCCCTTCACCTGGCCGCAGGTCATCGCCAGCAGCGCCATGCGCACGAACAGGCCGTTCCCCGCCTGGCGGAAGTAGGCCGCGCCGGGGTAATCGTCCACCTCCAGCGCGATCTCGTTGACGCGCGGCAGGGCGTGCATGATCACCGCGCCCGGCTTAAAATGCCGCAGCGTGTCGCCCGTCATCAGGTACATATCCTTGACCTCCTCGTATTCGGCCAAGTCCAGGAAGCGCTCCTTCTGCACCCGCGTCATGTAGATGATATCGGCGTCTTTAACGGCGGCGTCGATGCCCTGGCGGAACTCCACCGCTATCCCGGCCGCCTGCAGCTTCTGCACGATATCGGCCGGCATCGCCAGCTGTTCCGGGCTGGCCAAGATCAGCCGGCATTTGTAATACTTCAGAAATTCCACCAGCGAATGTACCGTGCGGCCGTATTTCAGGTCGCCGATCAGCGCCACGGTCAGCCCCTCCGGGTTGCCCTTTTCCTTAACTATGGTATACATATCCAGCAGCGCCTGGCTGGGGTGCTGCCCGAAGCCGTCGCCCGCGTTGATAACGGGGCAGTCGGCCGCCGCCGCCGCGATCTGCGCGTCGCCCGTGCGGGGGCTGCGGATAACGATAACGTCGGCGTAATTGTTCACCATTTTAATGGTATCATGCACCGTCTCGCCCTTGGAGGTGGAGCTGATCTGGTTATCCGGCGATTCGGCCAGCGTGATCACGCGGCCGCCCAGCCGGTGCATCGCCGTCTCGAAGGAAAGGCGCGTGCGGGTGGAGGGCTCGAAGAACAGAGCCGCCATCACCCGGCCGTCCATATCCCAAAGGCGTTTGCCCTCGCCGAGGGCTTTTTCATAAAACGCGGCCACGCCCAGCACGGCCTCAAGCTCCGCCTTGCTGAACTGGGGTGCGCCGAGAATGTCCTTGCCGACGAAGCTTTGCAGCATCGCCGCGTCGGGGAAAGCAAAATCCGTCAACATGCAGCACGACCTCCTCAAAATTACGCCGGCACGATATTTTCCGGCCAAGCGCTTTATCGCCGGCGCTTATTCTTCCGGCAGCTCCGGCAGCTGCGCCAGCACTTTAGCGCAGCGCGGGCAGACCTCGGCGTGCTCGCCGGCGTGGCCGATCTCTTCGCTGTAGATCCAGCAGCGGGCGCATTTTATGCCCTTGGCCGGCTCCACGCTCACTTTGATAGCTTCGCCCTCGCCCTTTTGCAGGCGGCATTGCGAGACGATGAACAGATGCGCCAGCTCGTCTTTGGCCGCCTCCAGCAGCTGATAAGATTCGCCGCCGGCGGTAAGCGTCACCGCCGCGTCCAGAGAATGACCGATAGCCTTGGCCTGACGCGCCAGCTCCAGCTCGCCCGCCACCTGCTCTTTCACGGCCGCCAGCTTCTGCCATTTGGCGTCCAGCGCGTCGTCCAGATAGGCCGGGTCAACTTCCGGCATCGCCAGCAGCTGCACGCTCTCCGGCGCGCCGGCCACCTTCGGCATATACTGGAAGATCTCCTCCGAGGTGAACGCCAGGATCGGCGTGATCAGCCGCACCAGCGCGTCCAGTATCTTATACATCACGGTCTGCACGGAGCGGCGCTTGCGGTCGTCCGGCAGCTCGGCATAAAGCGTATCTTTGGTGATATCCAGATAAAGATTGCTCATCTCCACCACGCAGAAGTGGTGAATGGCGTGATAAACGCCGTGGAATTCATAAGCGTCGTAGGCGGCGCGCACCTGCCCGATCAGCTTTTGCAGGCGGTGCAGCTGCCAGCGGTCTATCTCGGCCAGCTCGGCATAAGGCAGTGCGTCTTTGGCCGGGTCAAAATCATTCAGGTTGGAGAGCAGGAAGCGCGCCGTGTTGCGTATCTTGCGGTAAGTCTCGCTCACCTGCTTCAAAATGCCGTTGCTGATCGCCAGATCGGAGCGGTAATCGGCGGAGCTGACCCACAGACGCAGCACGTCCGCGCCCATTTTGTTGATGATCTCCAGCGGGTCGAGCGTGTTGCCGAGGGATTTGCTCATCTTGCGGCCTTTTTCGTCCACCAAAAAGCCGTGCGTTAAAACGGCCTTATACGGCGCCTTGCCCCGGCAGGCCACGCCGATGTTCAGCGAGGAATTGAACCAGCCGCGGTGCTGATCCGAGCCCTCCAGATAGAGGTCGGCCGGCCAGGTGAGCTCCGGCCGGGTCTCCAGCACGGCCAGGTGGCTGCTGCCGCTGTCGAACCAGACGTCCATGATGTCGGTCTCCTTGCGGAAGTTATGGCAGCCGCACTCGCAGGTCAGCCCCTCGGGTATCAGGTCCTTCGCCTCGCGCTCGAACCAGACGTTGGAGCCGTATTCGGCGAACAGCTTCTGGATATGGCTGATCGTCGCGTCGTTCACCAGCTCCTTGCCGCAATCCTCGCAATAGAAGATCGGTATCGGCACGCCCCAGGTGCGCTGACGCGAAATGCACCAGTCGCTGCGATCTTTCACCATATTATAAATACGGTCGTGCCCCCAGGCGGGGATAAACTGCGTATTGTCGATCTCATGCAGGGCCTGCTCGCGGAAGCCCTCGATAGAGCAGAACCATTGCTCGGTGGCGCGGAAGATGATCGGGTGCTTGCAGCGCCAGCAATGCGGATAGGCGTGGGTGATCCAGTTCAGCGCCAGCAGCGCGCCGCAGGCGTCCAGATCCTTTACGACCTCTTTGCCGCCGGCGTTGATCTCCTGCCCGGCGTATTTGCCCGCCTCGGCGTTGAAATAGCCCTTATCGTCGACGACGGAAAGCACCGGCAGGCCGTAGCGGCGGCCGGCTTCAAAGTCTTCGACGCCGTGGCCCGGCGCGGTGTGGACGCAGCCGCAGCCGGCGTCCAGCGTAACGTGGTCGCCCAAAATAACGATAGAATCGCGCTGCAGCAGCGGGTGCGTGCAGACGACGCCCTCCAGCTCCGCGCCCTTGAACTCGCGGATAATGCGGAGCGTGGCCATATCCAGCTTCGCGTCCTTGGCCACGGCTTCGATCAGCTCCTTGGCCATGACGAAGCGGTGGCCGGATATCTCGATATCGGCGTAAACGTAATCGGCATGGATACAGATAGCCAGGTTGGCCGGTATCGTCCACGGCGTGGTCGTCCAGATCAAAAAGCTGGTCTCGCCCGCGGGCAAAAGGCCCTTGCCGTCTTTCACCGGGAATTTCACATAGATAGCCGGGCTTTTTACGTCGGCGTATTCCACCTCGGCTTCGGCCAGCGCCGTTTCGCAGTCGGCGCACCAATAGACGGGCTTCTTGCCCTTATAGATATAGCCCTTTTTCACCATCTCGCCGAAAGCGCCGATCTGTATGGCCTCGAATTCCTTTTGCAGGGTGATATACGGGTGTTCCCAGTCGCCACGCACGCCCAGGCGCTTGAACTGCTCCCGCTGGGTGTCCACGAACGAGAGGGCGAACTCCTCGCATTTGGCGCGGAAGGCCGCCTTATCCTCGCTGTGCTGGTTGATGCCAAGCTCCTTGATAGCGCGCTGCTCGACCGGCAGGCCGTGGGTATCCCAGCCGGGCACGTAGGGCGCGTCAAAACCCGCCATGCTCTTATATTTGACGATGATATCCTTCAGCACCTTGTTCATCACGTGGCCGGTATGGATATTGCCGTTGGCATAAGGCGGGCCGTCGTGCAGCACGAACTTCGGCAGGCCCTTGGTATGAGCCTGCACGCGGTTATAGATATCCAGCTCCTGCCATTTCTGCAAAATTTCCGGCTCACGCTGCGGCAGGTTGCCGCGCATGGGGAACTCGGTCTCCGGCAGGTTCAGCGTCTTTCCGTATTCCATGACCAAAACTTCTCCTCACTTCCAAAACAAGCTGTATAATATTCAGGCGCGCAGAAGGCCGGCATAAAATACCGGCCTAAAGAAGCAGCGCTAATAAACGAAACACCAAAGATTCCAGCACGTAAAGCGCAAATATGGCCAGCACCGGGGAAAAATCCACCGGGAAGCGCGGGCTGGGCGGCAATATCCGCCGGAAGATACGCAGAAACGGCTCGGTCATCTCATAGATGAACACCGTTATCGCGTTGCCCCGCGCGATCGGGAACCACGAAAGCAGCACGTTGGCCAGGATCAGAAAATAATAAACTTCAAAAGCAAAACGAATAAAATTATATGCAAATAAGGTCATATAGCCGCCTCACGCCGCCTTAACGCCGCCAGGAGGCGGGGACTTCAGCCGCGCCGCTGAAGGCCTGCACTTCGGGGTCCATGATCTGACCGGCCAGATCGACCTGGCTGGAGCTGAACAGGAAGGTGGAGCCGCTGACCTTCTTCGGCTCGCCGTTCAAGGCGAACACCGCGCCGGAGAGGAAATCCACCATGCGCTGCGCCGTCTCTTTGTCCAGATCCTCAAAGTTGACGATGACCACTTTCTGCTCTTTGATGTTCTGCGCGATGTTCTGCAGATCGTCGTAGGCCTTGGCCTTCACCAGCACCATCTCGCAGGTCTTTTTGGGCGAGGCGTTGCCGGGGATAGCGACGACCTGATTACGGCGTGCTTTCTTCGTATCCTGCTCCTGCCAGACGTCCTTTTCCGCGGTGGCGGCGATCTGATCCATCTCCTCCGGCTTTAAGGCGTCTTCGTCTTCTTCCTGAAAAAATACGCTGGTGACCTTGTTCCAAACTCCAGACATTTGCAAAACCTCCTTAATAATAAAGCCTGCCGGTTTTACCGCCGGCGCGGCTCTTGTTAAGCCATATCAGCGATAGACCCTGCCGCCGAAGATCCGGCTGCCCACTCTGACGATAGTGGCGCCTTCTTCCACGGCTATCCTATAATCATTAGACATTCCCATGGAAAGTTCCTGCATATTCAGACGCTTCAGCGCAAATTTTTCCGCTTTTTGGCGCATTTCATCGCGCATTTCCCGCAGTTTGGCGAACACCGGGCGCACTTCTTCTGCCGGGGCGTCCGGGGCCACCGTCATCAGCCCCTTGAGCTCGATATGCGGCAGATCGCTGGCAACGGCCGCCGCCAAATCCCACGTCTCCGCCGGAGCCAGGCCGAATTTGCTGGCCTCGCCCGCCACGTTCACCTCCAGCAGGCAGGGAATTATCAGCCCCGCCGCCGCGGCGCGCTTTTCCAGCTCCTCCGCCAGCCGCCAGCTCTCCAGCGAATGTATCAGCTCCACCTGCCCCACGACCTGCCGCGCCTTGTTGGTCTGCAAATGGCCGATCAAATGCCATTTAACCTCCGGCGGCAGCTGCCGCTTTTTCTCCAGCAGCTCCTGCACGCGGTTCTCGCCCAGGCCGTCCACGCCAAGCTGCCAGCAGGCCGCCGCCCGCTCCGCCGAAACCGTCTTGGAGACGGCCAGCAGCCGCACGTTTTTTGCGGCGTGCGCGCCCTCTGCCCGGGCTTTGGCAATGTTCGCCCTGACCTCGGCCAGCCGCGCCGCCAGCTCCCGATCCTCCGCCACGCGCCTCACGACCTTCCCGTCAGAAAAAAACTGATATTATATTTTAGCACATTCTGTCCACGATTGCAAAGATTTTTCGCGGATTTTTTTGCCGCAGATCCGCCGGAAATATTTGCAAAAAATTTTTTGCAGGCCAGACGCCGCGCCGCTGGCGGCTTTGGCGGAAAAGGGCCATATTTATTGTTATTTTTTGACTTGACACACAACATTTTGTGTGTAATAATATTTTTGCGCGGCAAAACACACAATATGCGTCACGTTTCGCGGCACGCAGCGCAGCCGCTGGCGGCGTTGCACGCGGCCGCCTTATATAAAATTAGTATGGGTATTTGGGGGAGGTCAAAAATGTTTACCAACATCATCAAACGCGACGGGCGGCTGGTGCCCTACGATATCAGCAAGATATCCGCCGCCATCGCCAAGGCCATGGAGGCCTGCGGCAGAACTTCCGTCGAGGCGGAATGTGCTCATCTGGCTCAGCTGGTGGAAGAAAAGCTGGAGGCCAAATTCCAGAGCGAAGCGCCCGGCATCGAAGATATTCAGGATATGGTGGAAACGGTGCTGATGGAAAACGGCTACGCTATCGTGGCCAAAAAATACATCATCTACCGCACCGAGCGCACCAGAAGCCGCGAGATGAACACCCGCCTTATGCGCATCTACGACGAGCTGACCAACACGGAATCGCTGCTCTCCGACATGAAGCGCGACAACGCCAACATCGACGGCGACACGGCCATGGGCACGATGCTGAAATACGGCAGCGAGGGCGCGAAGGATTATTACGAAAAATACGTGCTGACCCCGGCGCAGAGCAAGGCGCACAGCGAGGGCGATATCCATATCCACGATTTCGATTTCTACACCCTCACCACCACCTGCTGCCAGATCAACCTGCTGGAGCTTTTTAAGGGCGGCTTTTCCACCGGCCACGGCTTCCTGCGCGAGCCGAACGATATCTCCAGCTATGCGGCGCTGGCCTGCATCGCCATACAATCCAACCAGAACGACCAGCACGGCGGCCAGAGCGTGCCGAACTTCGATTACTGCATGGCCCCCGGCGTGGCCAAGACGTTCAAAAAGCTCTACGTCAGCAACTTCCACAAGGCGGCGGAGCTGCTCTGCCCGGATTATCAGCTGACGCAGGCCGAAACGAAGGCGATCTTCGCCAAGCTGGAGGAGGACGGCCGCGGCTGCCCGTCGCTGGAGATGAAGCCCGCGTTCACCAAGGCGCTGGCCAAGGAATTTGCGGACAAGCTGCCGCAGGATATCTACAAAAAGGCGACCGATTTCGCTTACCAAAACGCCCTGGCCGAGACGGACAAGCACACCTATCAGGCCATGGAAGCGCTGGTGCATAACCTGAACACCATGCACAGCCGCGCGGGCGCGCAGACGCCGTTTTCTTCCATAAACTACGGCACGGACACCTCGCCCGAGGGCCGCATGGCGATCAAAAATATCCTGCTGGCCACCGAGGCGGGCTTGGGCCAGGGCGAGACGCCGATCTTCCCGATCCACATCTTCAAGGTGAAAGAGGGCGTCAGCTTCAACCCCGGCGACCCGAACTATGACCTCTTTAAGCTGGCCTGCCGCGTTTCGGCCAAGCGTCTGTTCCCGAACTTCTCGTTCATCGACGCGCCGTTCAACCTGCAATACTACAAACCCGGCCACCCGGAGACCGAAGTTTCCTATATGGGCTGCCGCACCCGCGTGCTGGGCAACCATTACGACCCCACGCACGAGATCACCTATGGCCGCGGCAATCTGAGCTTCACCTCGATCAACCTGCCCCGTATCGGCATCAAGGCCAATCATAATCTGGAGCTTTTCTTCGACGATCTGGAGCGCAAAATGGATCTCGTCGCCAATCAGCTGCTGGACCGCTTCAAGATCCAGTCGCACAAGCACGTGCGCAACTTCCCGTTTTTGATGGGCCAGGGCGTCTGGATCGGCTCCAAAGACCTGAACATCGACGACGAGGTTGGCGAAGTGCTGAAAAACGGTACGCTCTCTATCGGCTTCATCGGCCTGGCGGAAACGCTGGTGGCGCTGACTGGGCATCACCACGGCGAAAGCCAGGAGGCACGCAACCTGGGGCTGGAGATCGTCGGCTTCATGCGCGAATACTGCGACCGCAAATCGGCGGAGACGGGCCTTAACTTCACGCTGCTGGCAACTCCGGCAGA
>CANQSW010000065.1 GCA_947626615.1 uncultured Peptococcaceae bacterium
GACGATAGCCCGGTTCAGCTCGCGAAGCTCTGCCATACGTTTTCCCCTTTCGCGCATTTTTCAGGCGGCGGTCTCGAAGCTCAGCTCGCCGTCCTTATAGATGATCCGGCAGGAGCCGGCATGGTCGGTGCGGTAGATGTCCGCGCCCTCCGTCTGCCAATAGTCTACCACATTTTTGCCCGGATGCCCATAGTCATTATCCAAACCGCAGGATATCATCACGGCCTTGGGGTCGAATTCGGCGTACCAGTCCTCGTCATAGCTGTTTTTGCTGCCGTGATGCGGCAGCTGCAGCACCTCGATGTCGGCGCAGTCTAAGTTTTCTATGGCCTCGTCCATTTCCGGCCCGACCAGGTCGCCGGTGGTCAAAAGATCAAAATCCTGATAGGAGAAGTGCAGCACCAGCGAGCCGTTATTCACGTGATCATCGTCGAACGTCTGACCCGCCTCCGGCGCCATGACTTCTATCGTAAAGTTATCGGAAAGCTGAAAAACGTCGCCCGCCGCCACAAAGTTTACCGACACTTCGTTGGCTTTGGCCAAGCTCAAAAGCTGCTGCTGCTTGGTGCTGTCCTCATAACCGTCGTAGACGGCCAGCTCCGCCACCGGCAGTTCGTCCAGCACGGCGAACAGGCCGCCGATGTGGTCGTTATCGGGGTGAGTGTTGAAAACCATATCCAGATGATCGAAGCCCAGACTTTTGATATACGGTATCACCACCCGTTCGCCCATCAGCGTGGAATCGCCGGGCAGGCCGCCCGCGTCCACCAGCACGGCCTTGCCGTCGGCGCAGACCAAAATGGAATCGCCCTGCCCCACGTCCAGAAATATCGCCTCAAAATCGCCGGTAAGCTCCCGGCTGACCGGCCAGAAGGTGATGAAGCACGCGGCCGCCACGATAAGCAGCAGCGCCAGCAGCCTAAGCGTTCTGCTGCGGCTCTGGCGGTACATTCTCTCTATCTTCTTCATGCTCTTCCTCATATTTTGACCTCGCTAAGATAAAATACGCCGCAAAAAGCAGCAAATAATAAACCAATATCGCGCCCCAGCCAGGGCTCACCGTATATTGAAACGCCTGCGGCAGCCGGGCAAAAAGCTCCGCCAGACGATACGTCCCTTCGGCGCAAAGGCCCGCGCCGGCCAGAGGGATAAGACTGAGCCCAAACGGCGCCAGCAGCATCGCCAGCAGCATGAGCAGCACCACCACGCCCGCCGACACCACGACCAGCGGCGAGACGACCACGCCGATAAAAGAAACGACGTGGAAAAAATACGCCGTCGCCGGCAGCGTCATTGCCTGGGCCGCGAAGCTGACGGCAAGCGCCTGATTTTTCAGCAGCAGCCGCCAAAGCCCGGCCGTAAAAACGATACCGGCCGTCGCCAGAAAAGAAAGGATAAAGCCGGGCTGCGTCAGCCACAGCGGGCGAAAAAGCAGTAGCAGAAAGGCCGCCCCGATCAGGGCGCGCGGCGCGGCATGAGGCCGCAGCAGCAGCGCGCCGGCCAGCGTTGCCAGCAGCATAACGGTGGCCCGCAGCACCGAGGCCGAAAACCCGACCACGCAGTCAAAGAACAAAACGGCCAGCGCCGTGCAGATCAAAGGGAATTTATAACTCAGCGCCAGACGGCGGCGCAGCGCGCCAAACACCACCCCGGCCAACATGACCACGTAACCGATATGCAGACCGGAGACGGCAAAAACGTGCATAACGCCCGTCTGCTGCAAAACGCCGGTCTGCCCGTTGGTGAGCATACCCGTTTCCCCGAAGCCAATGCCCTTGAGCAGAGCCTGCTGCAACGGCGGCAGCGGCTGCATCGCGGCGTATACCCTCTCCCGTATCGCCTCGCCCAGAGCTAGCGGCGTGAATTTCCCGGCCAGCTTGCTGAAGCTGAGCCCGCCCGGCACTGGCTGGAGCATCGCGCTGACGCCGCGCCCGGCCAGATAGCCGTTTGCCGCCACGTTCAGGTTATGCGTCTGGCTGAATTCCCGCACGACGCCGGCAACGCTTATTTTATCGCCCACTTTGGGCCGCACAGGCGAGCCGATCACCAGCAGTCGGCCACGCCAGCCGCGCTCCTCTTTGCCTGCCAGCACGAACGTATACGTGCCGCTATTATATTCCGCCAGTTGGCTGAAATAATTTTCTTCGTCGCTGCTCACCTCGACCACGCGGCCGGAAAAGAACACGGCCTCGTCCGCTGGTATGGGGAAGCTCGCCAGCTGCGCCTGCGCCATACCGCCCCAGAGCAGGCCCAGCAGGATAAAGGCCGGATACATAAGCTCCGGCACGCGGGCCAACAGGCTGCCAAGCAGCAAAAGCAGCACCGCACCCAGCAGATAAGGCAGCAGGCCGACGGCAAAGCCGCAGGCGGCGGCCAGAGCCAGTCCGAGGATAAACGCCAGCATCGCGAGATAGAGGAACCATTCGGCCTGCCGGCGGTATAATGCTCCCAAAAAGTCGGCGGCGTCCTTAAACGGTAACATGGTCGATGATATCCTCGTATATTTTGTTGCCGATACCCTCCACGCCCAGCAGCTCCTCCTTATAGCGGAAGCCGTTGTGCTTGACGCGATAGTCGATGATCGCCTGCGCCTTCACCTCGCCGATACCGGGCAGCTGCTGCAATTCCTCCAAAGATGCGGCGTTCAGGTCTACCAGAGGCAGGTCCTCCGGCGCGTCTGCCGACGCGGCCAGCAGATCGTTAGTCAGCCAGGGCGTCACGTCCAGCGGGTCGTCGCCGCTTCTGATATGATAGGCGTCGCCATGCTCCGGCTGGTGCGAGAGATCGACCTCGCTCATATCGCCGGCCGCTTTCAGCCCGGCAAATTCCAGCAGCTCGCGTAGCGTCGTATCGCCGCCAAGCGCATAATAGCCCTTGTGCGCCACCGCGCCGCTTATCTGCACGATGATCTCGTCCGAAGCTCTTGTATCGTCAAAGCCTGCCACAGCGCGGATAGCGGCGGCCTGCACAGCGCCCGGCTGCACGCCGCTGATATAAGCCGCGTATTGCACGCCCAGCCCGAAGCAGAGCAGCAGCACGGCTGGCACGGCGATCAGATAGCGCGCGTCCAGACGGCGTTTCGGTCTGCTCTCCTGTTCGGTATCCGGCTTTGCCGCTGCCATAGCCCCGCCTCCTCAGAGTTTTATCGACGCTTTTATTTTAGCACATCGGCAGGCAAAGTCAGACGTTTTTTGACAAAAAAATCCGTCGTTTCGCAAAATTTTTACAAAAAGAGGGCCTCGCGCATGGCAAAGCCCTCTTTTTTCGGTCAAATCAAGTCGCGTTCCGGCTAAATAATGCGGGCGGCTTATTCCGCCAGCATATCGTCCAGAGACATTTCGGGATAATCGGCCAAATCGTCCGGCAGTTCAACGGTAACGCCGCCGATAGCGATAACGTCAATGGTCACCTTCATGGTCATGTTCATGGTACTGCCGCTCATGGTCATGGAGAGATCCAGCGGCATTTCCAAAGAAGTAATATTGCCGTCAGCGTCAAGATGTACGGTATAGGACAGCGAGTTGATAGTCATGTCGTCGCCCTCGCCCAGAGTGCCGACCGCGTCGCCAACCAAACCGATCAGCGCATCGCTCATCTTAGCGCCGTCGATCGTCATGGTAACGACCTTGCCGTCGCCCTCGTCAGCCACAGTGGATTCCAGTACCATATCTTCTTCGAGCTCGTCCAGGCCGGTAGAATCTACCATAGCCTCCTCCATATCCACAGGCATCTTATACTTGAGTTCGCTGTCGGGCATATTGTAGTACATATAGCCGTCGGCATAATAAATTTCCATGCCCATCTCGCCGGCGTCCATGGCGGACATATCCTGCGTCAAAACGTAGGCCATCTTATAATCGTTTTCGCCCACCTGTTCGGTCTGCACGGTGCCGGTCGTCGTAAAGGCGAAAGTGCCTTCGTCGCCCAGCTCAGGCATAGACATGGTCATGTCCATCGTCAGATCGTAGGCCGCGCTGTCGGCGTCGTTCATGGCTTCGTTGGCCTTCTCCACCATCTGATACGGCGTCAGCTCCTCGCTGACCTTGTCCTGCCCGCCGCCGCCGCAGGCCGCCAGCGCCACCAGCAGCAGCGCCGCCAAAACGAGTGCCAAAAGTTTCTTCATTTTCATCATTCCAGCCTCCTAATAAAATTTTTTTATTAGGAGGCTCTTGGCCGGACTAAAAACAATGTTATGCCTGCTTTTCCGCCAGCAGCTTCTCCACGCTGGCCAGTTTGACGCAAAGGCAGAAAAGCTCCGCCGCCACTTTAAGGTCCTCCACCGGCGGCATCGAGGGCGCCAGACGGATATTTTTATCCTCCGGGTCCTTGCCATAGGGATAAGTCGCCCCCGCCCCGGTCAGCTCCACGCCGGCCTCCTTGCACATGGCCACCACGCGCTTGGCCAGCCCCGGCATCGTGTTGAAGGACATAAAATAGCCGCCCTTGGGGGTCGTCCAATCGGCGCAGCCAAGATCGCCCAGCTCTCTTTGCAGCGTCTCGGCCACCATTTGGAACTTCGGCCGCAAAATATCGGCGTGTTTGGCCATGTGGCGCAGCAAACCAGCCCTGTCGCCGAAGAAGGCGACGTGACGCAGCTGGTTCAGCTTGTCGTGGCCGATAGTCTGCACGGACATCAGCTTTTTAACGTATTTTATCGTTTCCGGCCCGGCGGCAAAGGCGGCCAGCCCCGCGCCTGGGAAGGTGATCTTGGAGGTGGAGCCGAAGATATACGGCCGCTCCGGGTGACCCGCCGCGGCACATTCCGCCAGAAAATCAGGAATCTCCGCCTGGTCGTCCATATCCAGATGATGCACGCAGTAAGCGTTATCCCAGAAAACGCGGAAATCCGCCGCCGCCGTGGGCATGGCGGCCATACGGCGCACCGTTGCAGCGCTGTACACGCAGCCTTCCGGGTTGGAATACTTCGGCACGCACCAAATGCCCTTCACCTGCGGGTCGTCTTTCACCAGCTTTTCCACCGCGTCCATATCCGGGCCCTGCGGCGTCATCGGTACGTTGATGAGCTCAAAGCCGAACGCCTCCGTCACGCCGAAATGCCGGTCATAGCCGGGCACGGGGCAAAGGAATTTGATCTTCCCCTGATCCTTCCACGGCTTTTCGCCGGGCAAAACGCCGAAAACGTAGGCGCGCATAACGGTATCGTACATGATGTTCAGGCTGGAGTTACCAAAAACGATGACGCTATCTTCTGGCACGGACATAAATTCCGCCATAAAGCGCTTGGCCTCCGGCAGACCGTCCAGCACGCCGTAATTTCTGGCGTCGGTGCCGTCGGCGGCCGTCGTCTGCTTGATATCCAGCATGGGCAGCGAAAGATCGAGCTGCGCCTTGCTGGGTTTGCCGCGCGACATATTGAGCGAGAGCCCCAGCTTCTTATAATCTTCGTATTCTTTGGTCAATTCTGCCTGCATTTTCTGCAGTTCCGCGGTATTCATTGCACTCAGGCGCAAGAAGATCGCCTCCTAGATAACGTTTTATATTGTTTTTTCGACCCAAAACAGTATAACATTTTTTGCCCGCCATAACAAGCCCGTTAGCGCATTTTTTTGCCCGGAGGTTCATTCCGCCGCGCCAAGCTCGGTGACGGGCCGGAAGCTGTAACCCATTTCCTCCCATTTGGTCAGCAGCTCGTCTAATATCTCGGCGTTGGCGGCAGACGTGCTGTGCAGCAGCACCACGGCCCCGTTATGCACGCGCGGCAGCAGCTTGGCGAACGCCTCCTCCCTGGTCGGCTGGTCGTCCTCCAGCCAATCCACGTAGGCCAGGCTCCAGAACACGGTAGTATAGCCCATTTCCTTGGCCTGCGCCAGATTCGTTTCGCTGTATTTGCCCTGCGGCGGACGGTAATATTTGGGCATATCTTGGCCGGTCAGCTCAAAATACGCCTGCTCCACGGCTTCCAGCTCCTGCCGGAAGGCTTCGGCGTCGCTGATCGCCGACATATCCGGGTGCGTATTCGTGTGGTTGCCCACGGTATGCCCCTCCGCGACCATACGCTTGACCAGATCGCCGTTGTTGCGGATATAACTGCCCACCACGAAAAAGCAGGCCGGCGCGTCGTGCTTTTGCAGCACGTCCAGTATCTTGGCCGTGCAGCCGTTTTCATAGCCCGCGTCGAAGGTAAGATAGATCACGGGCTGCGTCGTATCGCCGACGAAATAACAGTTATAATCCTTGAGAAAAGCCGCGTCCGCGTTGCCCACCGGGGTCTGCCCCGGCTCGGGGAAGCTCAAACCCCAGTTATCGGCGCTGGCCGCAGCCTGCCGCACCAAACTTTCCCCCAGCATGGGCAAGGCGCTTATCCCGCCCAGCAGAACTAAAAAAAACAGGCAGGAAAACAATATTTCCCGGCGCTTTCGGCGCAAAAACTCACTTTCGTTGATCGTTCTGACTGCTCGCATATATATCCCTCCGCCTCGGTCGGCTTATCTCTAAAGGCTATGACACGGCGCGGATTTTATGCGCAGAAAAAGCGCAGAGGCGTTTACCCCTGCGCTCGCAAACAAGCAATTTTTATCGAGCAGCCGCGCTTTGGCGAATCGCGGCGATAGCTGCGGCATAGTCCGCCCGGCCGAAAACTCCCGTGCCGGACACCAGCACGTTTGCCCCCGCTCTCGCCGGAACAGCCGCGTTTTCGGCCGTTATGCCGCCGTCCACCTCGATATCAAGAGCGAGGCCGCGTGCTTTTAACATCTCCGCCAGACGAGCGATCTTTTCTGTCGTCTCCGGGATATAGCTTTGGCCGCCGAAGCCGGGGTTCACGCTCATCAGCAGCACCATATCGACCTCCGGCAGGATATCCTCCAGCATCGTGACGGGCGTGGCCGGGTTCAGCGCCACGCCGGCTTTTAAGCCCAGCCCCTTGATCTGCTGGATCACGCGGTGCAGATGACGGCAGGCCTCATAATGCACCGTAATCAGGTCGGCCCCGGCGGCGGCAAAATCCTCCAGATAACGCCCCGGTTCTTCCACCATAAGATGCGCGTCGAAAAACAGGCGGCTCTCCCGGCGCAGCGCCTTGATAACGCCCGCCCCGAAGGAAATGTTCGGCACGAAAGCGCCGTCCATAACGTCCAGATGCAGATAATCGGCCCCGGCCCGCTCCACCTCGGCCACGGCCCGCCGCAGGTCTCCCATATCGGCGGCCAGCAGCGAGGGGGCAACTTTGATCTCTCCTGCCATAGCAAAAACTCCTTGATATACTTAGTATTCCTGCGCCGCCGCCAGTTCGTCCAGCAGCGACAGATAGCGTTGATAGCGCCCCGCGTCCAGCTCGCCAGCCGCCACCGCCGCTTTAACGCGGCAATCCGGCTCGCCGGCATGGCGGCAGCCGGCAAAACGGCACTCCGGCGCATAAGCGGCAAAATCGGGGTACAGCTCGGCCAGACGCTCCGGCGGCAGCTCCTGCGGCAGGGTAAGACGGGAAAACCCCGGCGTATCGGCCAGCCAGCCGCCGCCCGCCAGCGGCAGCAGCTCCACCGTTCTGGTCGTGTGCCGACCCCGGCGCAGCTTTTGGCTGATCTCGCCGGTCTTAAGGCGCTGCCCCTGCTGCAACAGGTTCAGCAGCGTGCTCTTGCCGACGCCGCTTTGCCCCGCCACCGTGCCGATATGCCCGCGAAGCGCGGCGGCCGCCGCGTCCACGCCCTCGC
>CANQSW010000066.1 GCA_947626615.1 uncultured Peptococcaceae bacterium
GCGCATCTGGTTTGGGACCAGAGGGCCGCAGGTTCAAATCCTGTCATCCCGACCAACATCGCGGCGAATCCTTTAGGTTCGCCGCGTTTTTTTACAAAATCACGGCTTCACTTTACGATTTGCCGCTCCTCTTTCGCCAAAAGTCGCGCTCGGCTCGCTACCGTTACCGGCTTTTTGCGATATCGTGCGCTGCGCGCAGCGGAAAACTCTTGATTTTACCATGTTTTTCGTTAAGTACTATAAAAAACCCCGCAGCATGAGTCGTCGCGGATTTTGTAACGTTCACGACGATTTTTCTTGGCAAAACACCGGCTCGCTCACGCAGACAAAAGCCCAATAACCAATCGCCCCCAAAAGAAAAACGGCCCGGAAATCCGGGCCGTCCGTTTTTTTGTCACGCGCGCAGGCTTTCGTGCAGCGCGCCCAGTATTTCGGCCTCCACGTCCATACCGAAGCCGTCCACCGAGCAGCTGAACTCGTGCGTCACGCCGTCCACGCTGCCCAGCCGCACCGTCCGAGCGATAAAATCGCGGCACTCCTCAAACTGCGCCAGAAGATCCTCGCCGCACAGCTTGGAGAGCCAGGCCGCCAGCCCGTAAGCGCCCCAGTTGGATACGCTCGCGATGATCAGGTTATCCACCCGCACCGCGCAAGGCACAAGCTCCAGCTTGGCCGCGATCTCCAGCGCCAGATTGCCCATGCCGATCTCGTTGCCACCGTCGCCCACGCCGAAAGTCGCGATACCGCGCTCCCCGGCCAGCCGCACCAGCTCGTCCAGCGGCGCGGTGTATTCATCTATGGCCACGCCGCGCATATTGGCGTATTTGCCCTCGGTATTGACACCGCAGCGCTCGATCGAGATCACCGCCACCGGCGCGCGCTTATCCAGCAGGGCCGCCAGATCGGCCGCCGCCGCACCAAACGCCGCATATTCCACAGCCAGCCCGGCCGGCTCAAAAAAATCGCGGCAAAATTCGTCCGTAACTATGCAGGGCGCAAAGCCCAGCTGGGCCAGCGCCCGCGCCAGGGCGTACGTACCCACCGGCCCGTCCGTTTCGGCATAGCCGGCCACGTAAAAGCCGGTCGTCAGCAAAACGCAGCCCCGCGGCAGCGCCAGCAGCTTTTCCGCCGCCTGCCGGCAATAATCCGCCGGCAGATACTCGCGCAGCACCTGCATGCCCCGCTGCGAGTGGCGCAGGATAACGTCCTCTATCGTCTCGGTCTTTTTTATCCGCTCAGTCATGCGTCCGTCCTCCCCGCCGTCCGAATCGCGATACCGGCGGCCAACAGGGCCGCGCGGATCTTCTGCACAAAAACCAACGCCTTGGGGCTGTCGCCGTGCACGCAGACGGAATCGGCCCGCACGCGGATATCCGCGCCGTCTATCGTGCGCACCAGCCCTTCCCGCACCATACGCAGCACGCGGGCGATAGCTTCGTCCTCGTCCTCGATCAGCGCGCCGGGCAAACGCCGCGGCACCAGCTGACCGTTCGCCTGATAAGCCCGGTCGGCGAACACCTCGCAGATAAACGGCAGGTCAAAAGCGGCGGCGGCCCGCGGCAGCTCGCTGCTACCCGGCGCCAGCAGCGGCAGCTCCGGGTCAAAATCGCGCACCGCCCGGCAGATAGCCTCGGCCATAGCCGCGTCCTGCACCGCCATATTATACATCGCGCCGTGCGGCTTCACATGCGAGAGGCGCAGCCCCTCCGCCCGGCAGAAGCCCGCCAACGCCCCCAGCTGATAAAGCACCAGGTCGTGCAGCTCGTCCGCGGCCAGGCTCATATTCCGCCGCCCGAAGCCCTGCAGGTCGGCAAAACCCGGGTGCGCGCCCACGGCCGCCCCGGCCGCCTTGGCCAGCCGCACGGTCTTCGCCATAACCACCGGGTCGGAGGCGTGCATGCCGCAGGCCACGTTGGCCGAGGAAACGAATTTTATAACTTCCTCGTCCAGCCCCAGCGTATAGCGGCCGAAGCTCTCGCCCAGGTCGCAATTCAGATCGACTTGCATATTCTTCGCCCCGCTCTCAATATTTCAGCGCCAGATTCGGCACGTCCAGCACCAGCATATGCCCCGGCGCGTGCGTGATTACGATCTCCGGCCGGCTCTGCATCACCACGGCCTGCGGCGTCACCCCGCAGGGCCAGAACACCGGCACTTCGCCCGGCTTTATCGTCACCGCGTCGCCGAAATCCGGCTTGTTGATATCGCTGATACCGATCGCGGCCGGGTCGCCGATATGGATCGGCGCGCCGTGCACTCTGGGCATACCGGCGGTTATCTGCACAGCCTTAGAGGCCATCTCGCCGGTGAGCGGCCGCATGGATACCACCATCTTCCCAGCAAAGCAGCCGGCCGGCAGGCAGTCGATATTCGTTACGTACATCGGCACGTTCCGGCCCTCCTCGATATGCCGCACCGGCACGCCCGCCGCCAACAGATCGGCCTCGAAAGAGAAGCTGCACCCGATGATGAAGCTGACGAAGTCGTCGCGCCAAAGCGGCGCCACGTCGGTGTATTCGCCGGTAAGCTCCCCCCGCTCATACACGCGGTATTTCGGGAAGTCCTTCGCGATATCGCAGTCCTCCGCCATATAATGCAGCTCGCGGCTGCCCACGTCGGAGACTTCCAATATCGGGCAGGGCCGGGGGTTACGCTGCGCAAACAGCAGAAAATCATAGGCCAGCGCCTTGGGCAAAATCACCAGATTGGCCTGCGCGAAGCCCGCGCACATGCCGGCCGTCGGCCCGGTGATCTTTCCCTCTCGTATCAAATGCCGCAGCTCGCGCGGCGATATTTTCTCATACTCTGTCGTCATAATTTTACCTCGCTATATATCCTCCGCCCGCACGGGCCGGAATCTCACCTTAGTCCCCGGCAGAGCCTGCGCCAGCAGCGGCAGGTCAAGGCTAAGCACCGTGCCGATCTTGGCATAGCCGCCGGTCGTCTGCCTATCAGCCAGCAGCACGATAGGCTGGCCGGAATTTGCCACCTGCACGGAGCCGAACGCGATGCCGTCCGATACGATATCCGTGCCCGCCCCGGTCGGCAAATTGCCGCCGTCCAGTCGGCAGCCCATGCGGTCGCTCTGCGGCGAGACGACGTAGGCCGTGTTGTCGAACACTTGGTACGCCGCGGCGTCAAACATATCCTGCTGCGGCCCGGGCACGTAACGCAGCTCGATCTCCGGTTGGTAAATATGCGGCGGCAGCTCGCGCGGCTCGCCGCCAGCGTCCGGCAGAGCGACCAACTCGTCGCCCGCCGTAAGCGCCCGGCCCATAAAGCCGCCCAGACGGCAGCGCAGATTGGTGGAGCGGCTGCCCATAACCTCCGGCACGTCTATACCGCCGCCAAAAGCCAGATAGGCGCGCAGGCCGTTTCGCACCAGACCAAACTGCAAAACGTCCCCCGCCGCCACGTCGAAGGCCCGGCTGCGCGGCGCGGGCGCGCCGTTCAGGCTGGCCGCCATGTCCGCCCCGGTGATAGCGCAGCGCCCGGCGCTCAAAAACTCCAGCTTCGCGCCGGAGAGTGTCATCTCCAGGACTGCCGCCCCGGTCGGGTTGCCCAAAAGCCAGTTGGCCTCGCGGTAAGCCGTCCGATCCATAACGCCGGCGGGGCCGATGCCAAAGCGCTGGTAGCCGAACCGCCCCAGATCCTGCACGGTGGAAAGCGCCCCCGGCTGCACCACGCGGCAGCGCAAAATCGCGGCGCTCATAAGGTATCACCCGCCTTGACAAGCTGCGGCTGCCAACGGCCCGCCGCTACGTCCGCCGTAAGCGCGGCGAACTCGCCCGCCGTTATCGGCAAAAAACGCACGTAGTCCCCCGCCTGATAGAAGATAGGCTCGGCCCGCTCAGGGTCATAGAGCGAAACGGGGGTCTGGCCGATCAGCCGCCAGCCGCCGGGCGAATCGAGCGGATAAACGCCGGTCTGCGCCCCGCCGATGCCCACGCTGCCCGCCGGTATCTTCACGCGCGGGGTCTCCAGCCGCGGCGCATGCAGGCGCTCGTCCAGCCCGCCCAGATAAGCGAAGCCGGGCAAAAAGCCCAGCATATATATCTTGTAGTCACGCCCGCTGTGCAGGCGCACGATCTCGGCGGCGGCAAGGCCGCAAAGCCGCTCCATGTCCGCCATATCGGGGGCGAACTCCCCCTTGTAGCAAACGGGTATCGCCCAGACGCGCCGCTCGGCCGCCGTTTGCGCCGGCAGGGCCGCCAGCAGCGCGGCGATCTCCTCCCGCGCCCGGGCAAGCGAAACAGACCCCGGCCGCAGGCAAACAAGCAGCGAGGCGTAGGCCGGCACGACGTCCTCCAGCCAGGCGGGAGCGGCCGCCAGCACGGCGTCGCAGAGCGCGCGCACGCGGTCGTTCACGGCTTCGTCCACCAAACGGCCGAATCCCACCAGCAGGGCGCTGTCGCCCACCGGCAGCAGCTGCGCCGCCAGATCGCTGTTCATCGCGCCGCCGGTCATTCCGCCGTCGCGGCGTAAAATTCGTCCAGCAAAGCCTGCTGCAGACGCGCCGCCAGCTCGGGCTGCTTGCCGCCCACGGGCTGGCCGTCCACAGTCTCGGCCAGCATGCAAAGCTGGCTGCTGCTGGTCACGATAACTTCCTCGGCGTGCATCAGCTCATCGACGGTGTAGGGCGTTTCGTTCACGGGTATGCCCAGCTTCTTGCACATCGCGATCAGATGCGCGCGCGCGATGCCGGGCAGGATCAGATTATCCGCCGGGGCGGTCTTCAGCATACCGTCCTGAATGATATGTACGTTGCTGTGGGCGCACTCGGTCACGCGGTCGCCGCGGTGGAAGACCGTCTCGTCGCAGCCCTGCGATTCGGCGTTCTGCGCCGCCATCACGCTGGGGATAAGGTTCAGCGTCTTGATATTGCAATGGAAGAAGCGCGTATCCTCCGCCGTCACCAGCTTCAGCTTGCGGCCCATATCTTTCAGCTCCGCCGGCTTCAGCATCACCCACATATTCGCCGGCGTATCCGGGAAGGCGTGATTGCGCATGCCGGTGCCGCGCGTCACCTGCCAATACACGAACATATTGCCGCTGTCCATCTTGCCCAGCATTTCGTAAAGCAGCGCCTTCACTTCGTCTTTGGTGTGCGGTATCTTTATTTTCAGCAGCCCGGCGCTGTTAAAAAAGCGGTCGATATGCTCGTCGATCGCGAATATCTTATAGTTTCGCGCCAGCGTCGCGTCATAAACGCCGTCGCCGAAATAGCAGACGCGGTCGTTCATCGGTATCATCATTTTGTCCGCTTCGTCAAATTTGCCGTTGTAATAACCCAATGTTTTCATATTCTTTGCACCCTCTCCGCTAAATTTTGGCCCCGGAAATAAAAATAAGCATAAGAAAAACGCGCGCATCAGACGCCATTGTCTCTTATGCTCAAATTTATCGCCGCAATACCATTAACAGGTCAAATTATACTCATATGGCGAATATTTGTCAATATATCGCGGAAACATCGCGGATTTTTCGGTTTTTCTCCGCTGCTGCCGCAAATTTTACGCCGCCTTAGGCCTCGCCCGGCGTCACCTCATAAATATTCTTGACCTCTTTCAGCACGAAATGCGTGATCGTGGCGGAAACGCCCGGTATCTCCTTCACGTAGCGGTGCTGCTCCTCCAGATCCTCCGAGGAGCGGCAGCATATTTTCAGCGTGAAGTCGAAATCGCCGGTCAGATAATAGCAGTCCACGATCTTGTCGTTCGCCTGCACGGCCTCCACGAAGGCGTCATAGAAGCGCGGGTGCTCCAGCCGCACCTCCATCACCGCCAGCACGTCATAGCCCAGCTTTCTGGAATCCAGCAGCACGGTGTATTGCTTCACCACGCCGGCTTCCTCCAGCTTATGTATCCTGTCCAGCACGGCGGATACCGAAAGGTGTATCCTCTTGCTGATGTTGGAGGCCGTCTCGCGCCCGTTCTCCTGCAAAATTTTCAAAATGATCAAATCGATGCTGTCCATCTGTTCTGCCGCCTCTCCGATAAACTGGCCGTGCAATCACGGATAGCTTATTTTAGCATATTTTTGCCGCCGCGCCAAGCGGTTTTGGCAAAAAAAGAGGCCGCAGATACGCTCTGCGGTCTCTGGATAAGCGATTTAGCGCTTGGAGAACTGGCTGGCCTTGCGGGCCTTCTTCAAGCCGTACTTTCTTCTTTCCTTCATTCTCGGGTCGCGGGTCAAAAAGCCGGCGGCCTTCAAAGCCTGACGCATTTCCGGGTCGGCCTCCACCAACGCCTTGGAGATACCGTGACGCAGCGCGCCGGCCTGGCCGGTGGTGCCGCCACCCTTAACGGTGGCGATAACGTCGAATTTGCCGAGGCTGTTGGTCAGCTCCAGCGGCTGTTCCACGATCATTTCCAGCGTTTTCTTGCCGAAATATTCGCTCAGCTCTCTTTTATTCACAGTGACCGTGCCGTTGCCGGGAGCCAGCCACACGCGGGCGATGGCGTTCTTTCTGCGGCCGGTGCCATAAAATCTGTTGTCTGCCATTTCAGTCTGCTCCTTTCTCTCAGAAATTCCATGCTTCCGGCTGCTGCGCCTGGTGCTTATGCTCAGGCCCGGCATAGACCTTCATCTTCTTGATCATCTTGCGGCCAAGACGATTTTTGGGGAGCATACCGCGCACGGCGGCTTCCACCGCGCGTTCCGGCTTTTCCGCCATCAGGCGGCGATAGGATTCCTGCTTCAGGCCGCCCGGATAGCCGGTGTGCCTGTACATGATCTTCTGATCCAGCTTTTTGCCGGTAAGGATAGCCTTATCGGCGTTGATGATGATAACAAAATCGCCGGTGTCCATGTTGGGCGTGAAGGTGGGTTTATGCTTGCCGCGCAGCAAGCGGGCCGCCTCTGTCGCCAACCGGCCCAGGGGTTTATTCGTGGCGTCAAGCACGAACCATTTTCTGTCGATCTCCTGCGCCTTTGCCATATAAGTACGCATTGCGTAATTCCTCCTCGAACAGCTTCCAAAAAAATTCCAGCGTGACGCTAACGGGGCTGAAAGCGTCGCTACCTTAAAATTATATATAAAGAGGTTACGCTTGTCAAGAATTTTTGCACGAATTTTCCGCTGCGGACGCAAATTTTTCCCGGTATTCCAGCCCCCAGAGATAAAGCCCCTGCGGCGGCGCGGCGGGCGCGGGCGGCTGCGGCTGCTCCTGCGCCAAAGCGAGAGCGAACTCCGCCGGGGAGAGCTTGCCCTCGCCCAGCTTCACCAGCGCCCCCATGATGAGGCGCACCATTTTGTAAATAAAGCCGTTCCCCACCAGACGCAGCATATAAAGCTCGCCCGCCGCGGCCAGTTTTTGCAGCGGTTCGGGCGCGTCCGCCGGGGCGGCCGGCCGAAATTCCGCCGCGTAAAGCGTCCGCACGTAGTCGTTCACCACCAGACTTTTGGCACAGAAGCTGCGGAAGTTATGCTCGCCGGCCAGCTGCACCGCCGCCTCCCGCATCGCGGCCAAGTCCAGCCCGCCCGGGCAGCACCACACGTAGCGCGCGTTAAACGGCGTGGGAGAGGCCCCCGGCGCGATAAAATAGCGGTATTCTTTGCGGCTCGGCGAAAAACGCGCGTGGAAGTCCGCCGCCGCGGGCTCCGCCTTCAGCACCCGCACGTCCGGCGGCAGCAGATTGTTCAGCG
>CANQSW010000067.1 GCA_947626615.1 uncultured Peptococcaceae bacterium
CCCGATGCGCCTGACGCAAAAGATCGCCCGGCTGCTTTGGCCGCGGCAAAACTGCCCCGTCTGCGGCGCGCCGCTAGAGGAAGGCTCGCTCTGCCCGCGCTGCCGGGGTATCCTTGCCGCCTACGCGGCCTGCCCGCGCTGCGCCTGCTTCACGCCCCTGGAACGGCGGCCGGAACACGCCTGCCCGCCGGGGGCGGAAACGGCGGCCATGCTGGCCTGCTTTCCTTATATGGCGGAGCTGCGGGAGCGGCTGCACCGGCTGAAATATCACGGCAAGGCCGAGATAGCCGCCGATTTTGGGCCGCTGCTGGCCGAACGCTGGCGGGAATTCGCCGCGAACAAAATCACGGCCGCGGCTATCGTGCCCGTGCCGCTGCACCCTGCCCGTTTTGCCGAGCGCGGCTATAATCAAAGCGAGCTTCTGGCCAGGGCTTTGGCCCGGGAGATCGGTCTGCCAGTCTATGCGCGCGCCGTCAGCCGCGTCAAAAACACCGCGCCGCAGCATGAGCTTTCCCCCGCCGAGCGGGCCCTGAACCTGCGGGGCGCTTTTGCCGCCGGGCCGGATATCGCCAAGGTGCGCGGCCAAAATATCATTTTGCTGGACGACATCATCACCACGGGCGCGACGGCCGCAAACTGCGCCGCCGTTCTGCGGGCGGGCGGCGCGGCAAACGTATACGTTCTGGCCGTTGCGGCTCACGCGGCGAAATAATTCTCGAAAAAACCCTTGCAAAATGCCCGAAAAAGTAGTATTATATTAGGGCAGTCATAGCACGGGCGATTAGCTCAGCTGGGAGAGCGCTGCGTTCGCAACGCAGAGGCCGAGGGTTCAAGTCCCTTATCGTCCACCACAGCGCGGCAGGTCTACACGGCCTGCCGCGATTTATTTTATGCATAATTGCGCGGTTTTTTGAGCAGAAAAACGCCGCACCGGTTCAAGTCCTGTCCTTAAAAACAAGGAGATCGGGCTGTTTAGCTGGGCAAATTATATTTATACAAGCAGAAAACAACCCACAAAATAACCCACATTAAAAAATGCACCTGCTATTTCAGGTGCATTTTTCTGCAATGATTATCGCCCGGTCAGTCGCGCCGGAGCAGGCCGATGGTCAGCGTCAGATATTCCGGCACCTGGCCGTCTTTGATCCAGAGCATGGGCTTGTGCAGATATTTTTCGACGGTTTTGTTCACGTCGCCGCCCAGAGATTCGATAGAATGGCGCACGCGCGCCGGGAAGCGGCAGGGCTGGCCGGACGGCCGGGTGCAGTTATCGCCGCAGATATAGCAGGAGCCGGCGGAGACCACCAGCGAGCCGGGCGTCGCCGCCTCCAGCTGCATGAGATAGTCGAACAGCAGATCCTTTTCATGGCCAAGGCCTTTTAGCATCGCGTCCAGCGTCGCGCCGGGCTTGGCCGTCAGCACCCGCGAATAAAGCTGCAGCGTCTGATACTGCCGCCAGAGCTCCAGCGGGTCGAAATCGAACGGCGGGCAGGCCCAGCGGTTGCCGTAGCAGCGACACTCCCGGCAATAGACCAGAAATTTCGGCACGTCTACACACTCGGCCACGTATTCCGCCACCGGCACGGCAGCCTCCAGCGTTTCCGCCGTGTAAACGTCGCTTTCAGTCCTCTCCAACATCGTCATATCTCCCCTTTAGCGCTCAAGGCAGGCGGCGGCCAGCGCGGCGCAAAGTTCGTCCAGCTGCGCGGCGACTGCCGCCGTCGGACAGGAACGTATCGTTACCTGCGGGTCAAGTATTTGCAGCCCCGGCATATCCTCCAGCTGTCGGCGCATGGCCTTCAACGCGCTGGGAGCCCAGGTGCCGTTTTCCACCAGGCCGACCGCACGGCCGCGATAGCCCAGCGCCTTCAGGCGGGCCAGAAAATGCGCCATAGGCGGAAAAACGTCCGCGTTATAGCTGCTGGCTGCCAACAGCAGGCCGCTGTAACGGAAAGCGCCGGCCACGGCCTCGGCCCAATCGTCGCGGGTGAGGTCGCAGACCTCGACGCTCACGCCAAGCTCGCGGAGCTTAGCCGCCATTTGCCGGGCGGCTTTGGCCGTGTTGCCGTGAATGGAAGCATGGGCCACCAAAACGCCCGCCTCCTCCGGCTGATAACTGCTCCAGACGGCGTATTTCTCCAGCGCCAGGCGCAGCGCGTCCCCCGCCAGAACAGGGCCGTGCAGCGGGCAGATCTGCGCGATATCCAGCGCCGCCGCCTTCTTCAGCAGGGTCTGCACCGGCGCGCCGTATTTGCCCACGATGTTGATATAATAACGCCGGGCTTCGTCCAGCCAGGACGCGGCCGGGTCGGTATCGCCGAAGCGCCCGAAGGCGTCGGCGGAAAACAACGTTTTGGCCGCCGCGTCGTACGTTACCATGACCTCCGGCCAATGCACCATCGGCGCCATAATAAAGCTGAGCTCATGGCCGCCGAGATCCAGCTTGTCCCCCTCTTTCACCGGCATTTTGCGCGCGCCAAAATCCTGCCCCGTAAACTGCGCCAGCATCGGGAAGGCGGCGGGGCTGGCCACCAGCCGCATTTCGGGGTATTTCTCCGCCAGCAGCGCGATGCCCGCGCTGTGATCCGGCTCCATATGCTGAACGATCAGATAATCGACGCCGCGCCCGCCGAGCGCCCGTGTCAAATTGTCCAGCCATTCGTCCGTCTTTCTGGCGTCGACCGTATCCAGCACCGCGACCTTATCGGCCAAGATCACGTAAGAATTGTACGCCATGCCCTGCGGCACGGCATATTGGCTCTCGAACAGATCGAGCGTTTTGTCATAACAACCGATATAAACGATATCCTGCACAGCTAACCCTCCTCAGGAATTTTTTGCGGCCCGCCCGCTCGCGCAAAGCCCAGCGCAGGCCGCGCAGCCGCCCCGCGCCGTCTCGCGCAGCTCGGCCGGCATAGCTTGACCCACCTTATACATGACCGCCAGCATATCGTCGAACCTGATATGCTGCTTTATGCCGCTCAAAGCTATCTCGGCCGCGGCCAGAGCGTTGGCCACCCCGGCGGCGTTGCGGTTCTGGCAGGGATATTCCACCAAACCCTGCACCGGATCGCACACCAGGCCCAGCATATTCATCAGCACGGTCGTCGCGGCGTCCAGAGACTGCTCCGGCGTGCCGCCCAAAAGCTCCACGGCGGCGGAAGCGGCCATTGCCGCCGCCACGCCGACCTCAGCCTGACAGCCGCCCACAGCGCCGGCCACCGTAGCGTTTCGCATCGCCAGATAGCCCACCGCGCCCGCGTCGAACAGGCCAGCTATCAGTTGGTCGTCCGAAAAGCCGCGCGCCTCGGCCAGAGCCAGCAACAGGCCAGGCACTACGCCGGCCGAACCGGCAGTGGGCGCGGCCACGATCAGGCCCATGGAGGCGTTGACCTCCATGACCGCCATGGCATACATCAGCGCCAGACCCAGCACGTCGCCGCAGACGCTTGCTCCGGCGGCCCGGCGCGCGGCCAGCGCCGCGGCCTCGCCGCCGATAAAGCCGCCCATGGAGCGCTTCGGCTCTTTTAGCGGCGTGTGCGCGGCCTCCCGCATGATCGCCAGCGCCCGGCGCATACGCGCGTCTACCGCGGCTGCTTCCGCGTCGGCAAGCTCTGCCTCGCGGCGGCGCATGACCTCGGATATCGGCAAAGACTGTTCCCGGCAGAGCAAGAGCAGCTCGGCGGCAGAAGAAAAGTCCATGTTAAACCTCCTTTGGCAGCGTCACGCCTGCACGATTATCGCGTCCTGCACGCCGGGGAGCGCTTGCAGCTCCGCGACCAGCTCATGCGGCAGCGTTTCGTCGGCCTCCACAATCGTATAGGCGCGGCCCTTCTTCGCTTCGCGGAAAAGGTGCATAAAAGCGATGTTGATGTTGCGGCGGGCAAAAGCCCCGCCGATCTGGGCAATCATGCCGGGGATATCGTGCTGCATGACGATCACCGAACAGTATTCGCCGGTAAATTCGATCTTCACGCCGTTCAGGCGCACCAGCCGCACCGCGCCCCCGCCGACGGATTCGCCGCGCACCGTGAGCGTTTTGCCCGCGGCGTTGGTCATTTTGATATCCACCGTGTTTGGGTGCACGTCCGTCTCGGTGAAATTAGGGGTGAAGCTGTATTTCAGCCCGGCGGCCGCCGCCAGCGCAAAGGAATCGCGTATGCGCACGTCGTCGGTGGCAAAGCCGAGGATTCCGCCCAGCAGAGCGCAGTCGGTACCGTGACCCTGATACGTTTCGGCAAACGAGCCGTAGAGCGTGAACTCCACCTCGGCCAGCGGCGGCTCCAGCATCTGCCGCGCCAGCCGCGCCACGTTCACCGCGCCGGCGGTATGCGAGCTGGAAGGCCCGATCATATTCGGCCCCAGAACGTCAAAAACGCTGATAAACGCCATTTTATCTCTCCCCCGCTCTGTTTATTGCAGCTTGCCCTGCGCTTCGGCGTAGGCGGCCAAGCCGGCCAGCTCCGCCGCGCTGCCGGTCATTTTATCCCGGCTCAGCGTGCAGATAACGCTTTGGGCCTGGTCGATCAACAGGCGCATTTGCGCCAGCTTATCCTCTGTTAGCGGCGCGAACGCCGGCACGCTGACGACCTCCGCCGCCAGCGCCCTGGCGGCCGGATAATCGAGATCATTCTCCCACAGCACGCCCACGGCAAAGGGCAGGCGGCTGCGCTGCAGGCGACGGAAAACGCCCGTGCCCGTGCCGCCCCCGGCTATCACCACGACATCCGGCCGGCCGCTGACTGCCGGCAGCTCCATGTCGCCGGTCAGCTCGTCATAGCTGCCCACCGTCATTTGATAAAGGCGCGGGATATAACCGGACGTGAATATCTCCTCCGGTGTGCCGAAGCGCTCTATCTTATCGCCGTGCACGCAGGCGATCTTATCGGAAATGCGCCCGGCCAGGTCAAGCTCATGCAGCGACATGATGACCGATAAGCGGCGTGTGCGCGACATATTCTGCAAAATAGCCAGAAACTCCAGCTTATAGCGGATATCCAGAAACGAGGTCGGCTCGTCCAGCACGATGATATCCGGCTGCTGGCAGATAGCGCGGGCCAGCATAACGCGCTGCTTCTGGCCGTCGCTGGTTTGGGAGAAATCACGGTCGGCCAGCTCCGTTATATGCACCAGACGCATGGATTCCTCCACGATAGCCCAGTCCTCCGCCGAGAGGCGGCCGAAATTGCCGGTATAAGGATAACGCCCGGTGGCCACGATATCGCGGCAGGTCATCAGCTCCGGCTTCACGCGCTCGGTCAGCACCACGGAAAGCTGCCTGGCGAGCTCGTTTCGGGAAAGCTCCTGCGTTTGGCGGCCGTCCAGCCAGATCACGCCGGCAATCGGCGCAAGCTGCTGAATGATGCTGCGCAGAATGGTGGTCTTGCCCGCGCCGTTTGGCCCGATCAGCGTCAATATCTCGCCGCGCTGCAGCTCCAGCCGGATATTTTTGATCAGCGGCACGCCGTTATAGCCCACCGTCAGCTGATCCGTGTAAAAATAGAATTTATCCATAAGCCACCCCGATCTTAGGCGCTGTTTTCGCGTTATTTTTCCTTCTGGCGGCGGATCATCACGTAGATGACCACCGGCGCACCGAGCATTGCCGTGACCGTGCTGATAGAAAGCTCCGTCGGGGCGAACATCGTCCGCGCCAAAAGATCGCAGAGCAGGCAGAAGGAGGAGCCGCCCAAAAAGCAGGCCGGCACCATCAGCAGGGGCTGCGCCGTGCCGAAAAGGCTCTTCACCAGGTGCGGCACGGCTATGCCAACGAACGAGACCGGCCCGGCAAACGCCGTGACGGCGGCGGCCAAAACGCTGGAGAGCACCACCAGCACGATGCGGAAAAGCTTCACGTTGAGCCCCATATTCTGCGCGTAGGCCTCGCCCATTTGATAGGCGCTTATAGGCTTGCTGAGCAGAAAAACGCAGAGCGTGGCTATGCCCACCACGACAGCCATGATCGCCACGTTGTCCCAGCTGATGCCGGAAAAACTGCCGAGCGACCAGTTATGCAGGTTCACGATATCGGAATCGTCCGCAAAGGTGACGACGAAATCCGTGACGGCGGAGCAGATATAGCCGATCATCACGCCGCTGACGATCAGCATGGACATCTGGTTGATGACGCGCGACATCAGCACCACGAACCCCATGCAGATCATCGCCCCGACAAACGCGGCAAATATCATCAGCCAGGAGCTTATCTGCCGGGAATAGCCCAGCGCCGCCACCATGACCAGCGCCACCACAAGCTTCGCCCCGGAGGAAATGCCGAGCGTAAAAGGGCTGGCGATCGGATTATGGAAAAACGTCTGCAGCAGATAGCCGGCCAGCGCCAGCGCCCCGCCCAGAATAGCCGCGGCGCAGGCTCTGGGGGCCCGGATATCGCGCACGATGTCGCTGAACGTGTTGTTCTGCCCCGCGCCGCTGATGATATCGACGATATCGGCCAGCGGAATGTTGACGCTGCCGATACAGACGTTCAACACCAAAAACGCCGCCAGCAGCGCCAGCAGTATCACGAACGCCGCGCCATACCTTTTGCCCTTGCTCATCAAACTCACTCCAGCTTATAGATATACGTCATGCCGTCGGTGTCCCCGGCCAGCATACGGTTGATATCCGAAATAAACGTGCCCAGCTCCATCGTCGCCTGATAGAGGTTCTTGGTGGTGCAGAAAACATCGCCGTTCTGCACGGCGCGGAACTTCTCGAACAGCGGGTTTTTCGCGGTGAGCTCCGCCAAGCTGTTCAGCTCGCCGTCGATGGTGCTGTGATAGATGATATAATCGGCCTCCTGCGCCTGAGCGTAGAAATCCTCGATCTGCATGGTGACGGTGGAGGCCGTGGAATCCTTCTGACCCAGATCGGTGAAGATATATTTGCCGCCGGCCATTTCGATCATACGCGGGATATAATCGGTGGTGCTGCGGACGTTCGCCTCGCCGTTAGCGGTGATATAAAAGAACGCGACGGTCTTGCCGGTGGCGGCGCTTTGGCTTATCGCCTCAAACGCGGCCTGCTCGGAGGCAAAAGCCGCCGCCGCCTCGGCCTCGTGGCCGGTCAGCAGGCCGTAGAGCTTCACCCATTCCGTCCGCCCCAGCGGGTTATCCTCGTAGCTGGAGTAATCGACGAAAACAGGTATGCCGAACTTCTCCAGCTGCTCCTTCACCTCCGGGTTATGGTAGATCATAGTGTTTTCGATCGCCAGCCCGCAGCCCTCGGAAAGTATCTGCTCGTAATCCGGGGCGGCATATTTGCCGGCAAAAAGTATTTCGCCCGCCTCCATAGCCTCTTTGGCGGGCTGCACATACCAGGACGAGGCCGCCAGCGCGCTGAAGCGGACGCTGTCCAGCGCGTCCAGCGCCACGAACATATCCATTACGGCCGAGGCGGCCAGATAAATATGTTCGATCGGCTGCAAGAGCGGCACGATATTCTCCGGCAGCGAGGCGGGGAGCTCCTTGCCCGCCGGGACGACCAGATAACGGCTTTGGTCGGCCACGGTTATCAGCGCATAGCCGCCCTCGTAACGGTCGACGGCAAACTGCGTGGCATAGGCCAGCGGCATACTGTCGGTATAGGTCAATTCCGGGCTGATGTCGGTATCTCGCTTGGCCAGGTCAAAATCCTG
>CANQSW010000068.1 GCA_947626615.1 uncultured Peptococcaceae bacterium
CTGGCGCGACGAGATAAAGGGGGCGGCTCTGGTGGGCAACCCCGGCTGTTATCCCACCAGCGTGCAGCTGGCGCTGTACCCGCTCTTAAAAGCCGGGCTGGCGGATCTTTCCCGCCCGGTGATCGCCGACTGCAAATCCGGCCTGACGGGCGCGGGCAGAAAGGCGCAGAAGCACCTGCTGTTCTGCGAGAGCAACGACAGCATCAACGCCTACGGCGTGGCGAACCACCGCCACACGCCGGAGATCGAGCGGGGGCTTGGCCGTATGGCGGGCGAGCCGGCCAGCGTGCTTTTCACGCCGCACCTGACGCCGATGAGCCGGGGTATTCTGGCGACGGTCTACGTGGCGTTGAAGCAGCCCACGGCGGAAAAGATTCTGCGCGAGCTTTATCAGACGGCGTATGCGGACGAATACTTCGTGCGGGTGCTGCCGGAGGGCGTCTGGCCGCACACCAAATGGGTGGCGGGCAGCAACTTCTGCGATATCAACCTGAAGCTGGACGAGCGCACCGGCCTGCTGGTGCTTTCCTCGGCGATAGACAACATCGTGAAGGGCGCTTCCGGCCAGGCGGTGCAGAATCTGAACCTGATGTTTGGCCTGCCCGAGACTATGGGCCTGGAGCAGCTGCCGATGATGCCGTAAACGGCGGCAAAACATAGGCGCTAAATCATATTAAGAAAAGAGAGGATAATTTTGACGGAACAAAATCGCTCCGCCGCCCTGCAAGAGCTGGACGGCGGCGTTACGGCGGCCCGGGGTTTTGCGGCTGCCGGTATCCATGCTGGTATCAAAAATAATTCGGCCAAGCGCGACCTGGCGCTGCTGGTATCGGAGCGGCCGGCGGTGTGCGGCGGCGTTTTCACGCAGAATAAATTTGCCGCCGCCCCGGTGAAGTGGTGCCGGCAGGTGGTGGCGGCGGGCCGGGTGCGGGCCGTTATCGTCAACAGCGGCAACGCCAACGCCTGCACGGGCAGCACGGGCGACGCGCACGCCAGGCAGACGGCCGAGGCCGTGGGCCGGGCGCTGGCTATCCCGGCGGCGGAAGTGCTGGTTTGCAGCACCGGCGTTATCGGCGTGGAAATGCCGATACAGACCGTCGTGGACGGCGTGGCGGCCGTGGCTAAAGAGCTTTCGCCCGCCGGCGGGCGCGACGCGGCCGAGGCGATAATGACGACGGACACCTGCCTGAAGCAATGCGCCGTCACCTACGAATACGACGGCAAAACGATCACGGTGGGCGGCATGGCCAAGGGCAGCGGCATGATCCACCCGAACATGGCGACCATGCTCTGCTTCATCACCACCGATCTGGCGATAGAGCAGCCCGCGCTGCAACAGGCCGTGCGCGAGGCGGCGGCGGCCACCTTCAACATGGTGACGGTGGACGGCGATACCTCCACCAACGACACCATGCTGGTGCTGGCCAACGGCGCGGCGGGCAATTCCCCCGTTGCCGCCGGGGGCGAGGGTTATGCGGTGTTTCTGGCGGCGCTGACTTTTGTAGCGGCTCGGCTGGCCCGACTGATGGCCTATGACGGCGAGGGCGCGACTAAGCTGCTGGAATGTACGGTCTCCAGCGCGGCCACGCTCAAAGACGCGCGGCTGGCGGCTAAGGCCATAGTGGGCTCCAGTTTGGTGAAAGCGGCGTTTTACGGCGAAGACGCCAACTGGGGGCGCATCGTCTGCGCGGCGGGCTATTCCGGCGCGGCGTTCGACCCGGCCAAAGTGGATCTGCGGCTGGAGAGCGCGGCCGGCGGCATAGACCTGATGCGGCAGGGCGCGGGCTTGAAGTTCGACGAGGCGCTGGCGGCGCGGATATTGCACGAGCGCGAGATCAAGATATTGCTCTCGCTTGGCGGCGGCAGCGCGGCGGCCACCGCCTGGGGCTGCGACCTCAGCCACGCATACGTGAGCATCAACGCGGATTACCGCAGCTAAAAGTCGAAATGAAATTGGGAGAATAAGCGATGAACGATTTTTCGGCTATCGACAAAGCCTCTATTTTGGTGGAGGCGCTGCCCTACATAAAGAAATTCCACGGCAAAACGGTGGTCATAAAATACGGCGGCAACGCCATGATCAACGAGGAGCTGAAAGAGGCCGTCTTAAAGGATATCGTGCTGATGCAGCTGGTGGGTATGCGGCCGGTGGTTGTCCACGGCGGCGGGCCGGATATCAACGATATGCTGGATAAGCTGGCGATAAAGTCGCAGTTCGTCAGCGGCCAGCGCGTCACCGACGCCGAGACGATGCGCGTGGTGGAAATGGTGCTTTCCGGCAAGGTGAACAGCAGCATCGTCAAATATCTGAACCAGAACGGCGGCGCGGCGGTGGGTCTTTCCGGCGCGGACGCCAACCTGCTGGTGGCGCACAAAAAGCAGGGCGAGGCGGATCTCGGTCTGGTGGGCGAGGTGGAGAGCGTCAACGTCGACCTCTTAAATTCCCTGCTGGATCAGGAATATATCCCCGTCATCTCCCCGGTGGCGATCGGCCGCCGCGGCGAGAGCTATAACGTCAACGCCGATCTGGCGGCGGGCGCGGTGGCGGCGGCGCTGAAGGCGGAAAAGCTGGTGCTGCTGACCGACGTGGAGGGGCTGTACCGCGATTATAAGGACAAAAGCTCGCTGATCTCCGTGCTGCCGGTGCGGCTGGTGGAGGGCTTGAAGCGCGACGGCGTGATCGCCGGGGGTATGCTCCCGAAGATCGACTGCTGCGTCCACGCCGTGCAGAACGGCGTGAACACCGTGCATATTTTGGACGGCCGGGTGCTGCATTGCATTTTGCTGGAGATATTCACCCGCGAGGGTATCGGCACCATGGTGGTCAACAAATGACCCGGGCCGCGAAAAAAGGAGAAATTTCTATGGATAACGCTGCGATAAAAGCCAAAGGCGAAAAATACTGCATGAACGTGTTCAACCGCCTGCCTCTGGCGATGGTGCGGGGCGAGGGCGCGTACGTTTTCGACGCCGACGGCAACAAATATCTGGATTTTGTGGCGGGCATAGCCGTAAACGCGCTGGGCCACGCGCACCCCGCCGTGGCGCAGGCCATAAGCGAGCAGGCGGCGCGGCTGATACACGCCTCCAACCTCTATTGGCTGGAGCCGCAGGTGCGGCTGGCCGAGCTGCTGGTGGAAAATTCCGCCTTCGACAAGGTGTTCTTCGGTAACAGCGGCGCCGAGGCCAACGAGGGCGCGGTGAAGCTGGCCAGACGCTATGCCGCGTATAAAGAGCACCCGGAGCGCAAGGATATCGTCAGCATGAAGAAATCCTTCCACGGGCGCACGCTGCTGACGCTGACGGCCACCGGGCAGGATAAGATGCACCAGGGCTTCGAGCCGCTTGCCCCCGGCTTCAAATACGCGCAATACAACAACTTCGCCTCCGTGCAGGCGGCGGTGGACGATAACACCTGCGCCATTTTGCTAGAGCCTATCCAGGGCGAGGGCGGCGTTTATCCGGCCGACCCGGAATTTCTGCGGGCGGTGCGCCGCTTCTGCGACGAGCGCGATATCCTGCTGATCTACGATGAGGTGCAGACGGGCATGGGCCGCACGGGTCATCTTTTTGCCTATCAGGCCAGCGGCGTGGCCCCGGATATCATCACGCTGGCCAAAGCGCTGGGCGGCGGGCTGCCGCTGGGCGCGTTTATGGCGACGGACAGGGTGGCGGCGGCCTTCAAGCCGGGCGACCACGGCTCCACCTTCGGCGGCAACCCCGTAGCCTGCGCGGCCGGGCTGGCCATGCTGCAGGAAATGCTGGCGCAGGATATCCCCGGCCAGGCGGCGGCCACCGGCGCTTATATCAAAGAGCGCCTGCAGGAGCTGACCGAAAAATTCCCCTGCCTGCTGGAGGTGCGGGGCAGCGGCCTGCTGCTGGGCCTGCAGCTTTCCGTTCCCGGCGCGGACATCGTGCGCAAGTGTCTGGAGCGCGGCCTGCTGATCAACTGCACGGCCGGCACGGTGCTGCGGTTTATCCCGCCGCTCAACATAACGCGGGCCGAGGCGGACGAATTTTTGCGGATATTGACTGAGGTTTTGGCGGAGGTGTGCGCATGACTGAACTGAAAAAGCTGAAAGACGACTACGCCGGGCGCGATTTTCTCTCCCTGCTGGATTACACGACGGCGGATCTGACGTATTTTCTCGACGTGGCCGATCGCCTGAAGCGCGAGCATAAGGCGGGGCGTGAAACGCCGTATCTGAAAGGCAAAACAATGGGGCTTATCTTCGAGAAAAGCTCCACCCGCACCCGCGTTTCCTTTGAAAGCGGCATTTATTATCTGGGCGGGCAGGGGCTGTTCCTCTCCTCGCACGACCTGCAGATCGGCCGGGGCGAGCCGATCAAAGACACGGCGCGCGTACTTTCGCGTTTTCTGGACGGCCTGATGATCCGCACGTTCAGCCACAGCGTCGTGGAGGAGCTGGCGGCCTACGCCGATATCCCGGTCATCAACGGGCTGACCGATCTGCTGCACCCCTGTCAGGTGCTGGCCGACCTGCAAACGATACGCGAGCATAAGGGCCAGCTGGCCGGGCTGAAGCTGGCCTTTATCGGCGACGGCAACAACATGGCTCATTCCCTGCTAAACGGCGGGGCGCGCATGGGTATGCACGTCTGCTGCGCCTGCCCGGAGGGTTATCTGCCGGACGCTGGCGTGCTGGCAGGGGCCAGCGCCGCCGCCGAGCTTTCGGGCGGCAGCGTAGAGGTCGCGCAGGACCCTATGCAGGCGGCTGCGGACGCCGACGTTATCTACACCGATGTTTGGGCCTCCATGGGGCAGGAGGCGGAAAAGGCCGCGCGCGAGGCCGTGTTTGCCGGTATCTATCAGGTGAACGATAGCCTTATGGCGCAGGCGAAACCGGACGCCATGGTGCTGCACTGCCTGCCGGCTCACCGCGGCGAGGAGATCACCGACGCGGTTTTTGAGGCGCACCCGGAGATTTTTGACGAGGCGGAGAACAGGTTGTACGCCCAAATGTCGATCATGTCTTTGTTGCTCCAGAAGCGACCATAGCACATCATCTTTGGGCTTGTTGTCTGCTTAGCTTGGTCGGCGTACTATGAGTACGTCTCCCGCGCTACGCAGCCGAGCGCCCAAATCTGACGCACTCTGGCGCTTCTGGGGGCTAGTGCTCAAGCGATTTTGAGCGGAAGTCCAACAGCCTCCCGTCCGTTGTGTCGCTGCTCTCTTTGCTTGTCGGCGCACGGCGGCGGCAACGCGCCGCTTGCCGGGTTCAACAAAGGGCTTGGCAGCAGCGGCAAAATGTTTTATAATATAGCTGAAAAAATTTGCCAAAAATTTTTACATATCATTTTTAAGGAGCGAAAACCATGACCACAAAAAAAGAAAAGGTCGTGCTGGCGTATTCCGGCGGCCTTGACACCTCTATCATCATTCCGTGGCTGAAAGAAAACTACGGCTATGACGTTATCGCGATGAGCGCCGACGTCGGCCAGGGCGAGGAGCTTTCTCCTCTGAAAGAAAAGGCCATTAAGACCGGCGCGTCCAAGCTCTATATCGAGGATCTGCGCGACGAGTTCGTCACCGATTACATCTACCCGACGCTGAAGGCCGGCGCGGTCTATGAGGGCAAATATCTGCTCGGCACTTCCTTTGCCCGGCCGCTGATCGCCCGCCGTCTGGTGGAGGTGGCCCGCAAGGAGGGCGCGGTGGCTATCGCGCACGGCGCTACCGGCAAAGGCAACGATCAGGTGCGTTTTGAGTCCGCCGTCAAGGCGTTGGCCCCCGACCTGAAGATCATCGCCCCCTGGCGCGAGTGGGATATACAATCGCGCGATCAGGCCATGGAATACGCCGCCGCGCACAACGTGCCGCTGGCCGTTACCAAAAAGAACAGCTATTCCATGGACCGCAACCTTTGGCATCTCAGCCACGAGGGCCTCGATCTGGAAGACCCGGCCAACGAGCCGAAAAACGAAATGCTGCTGATCTGCACCCCGCCGGAGCAGGCCCCCGATACCCCCGATTACGTGGAGATCGAGTTCGCGCAGGGTATTCCCGTGCGGGTGGACGGCAAGGAGTTTGCGCCTGCCGCGCTGATGGCGTATCTGAACGATAAGGGCGCCAAAAACGGCGTTGGCCTCGTGGATATGGTGGAGAACCGTCTGGTCGGCATGAAGTCGCGCGGCGTCTACGAAACGCCCGGCGGCACGATCCTCTATTACGCGCACCAGAAGCTGGAGGAGCTGTGCCTCGACCGCGTGACCATGCACTATAAGGAGCAAATGGCGCTGCGTTATGCCGAGCTGGTCTACGACGGCGTGTGGTTCTCGCCGCTCCGCGAGGCTATGGACGCGTTCGTGGACAGCACCCAGCGCACCGTCTCCGGCAAAGTGCGGTTGAAGCTCTACAAGGGCAACATCTACGCGGCCGGGACGGAGAGCCCCTATTCTCTGTACAGCGAAGATTTCGCCACCTTTGGCGTCGACGACGTGTATAATCAGGCCGACGCGACCGGCTTTATCAATATTTTCGCTCTGCCGATGCGCGTGCGGGCCACGTTGTTCCCGCAGGCCGCCGAGGCGAGACTTACCGGCAACGAGCCGCAGCCCGTGGCCGTCGCCCCCGGTTACGAGGACTGAGCCTTTTGGGCCGCAGACGGGAGGTTGCCCCATGCCTGAGGAGAAAAAACCGCTGGATTTTGCCACCTGGCTGGCGGCGCTGAAGCAATGCCGCCGCTGCCGTCTCTGCGAGACGCGCACCCAGGCCGTGGCCGGCGAATACCGCGAACACCCGATGGTGTTCATGCTGGGCGAAGCGCCCGGCGGCCGCGAGGATCAGGAGGGCCGCCCCTTCTGCGGGCAGGCCGGCGAGATATTGGACGATTTTTTGCGGCTGGCCAGCTTAAAGCGCGAGGAGGTCTACATCAGCAACGTGGTGAAGTGCCGCCCCACGCGCCCGAGCAGCCGCGGTATCTATGGCAGCTATGCCAACCGCAAGCCCACGCCGGACGAGATCAAGACCTGCTCTCCTTGGCTGGAGCTGGAGATCAGGCTGCTGGCCCCCAAGCTGCTGGTGACGCTGGGCGGCGTGCCGCTTAGCTACGTTATGGGGGAGAGCGCCGCCGTCGGCCGCTATCACGGGCGGGCGTTTTATGGGCGCACGCACCGGGTCTGGGTCTATCCGCTGTATCACCCCGCCGCTCTGATCTACGACGCCGGCAAAAAGGCCGCCTATGAGCAGGACGTGCGGAATCTGGGCGAGCTCTGCCGCGAGCTGGCCGCCGACCCCGCCGCCTGGCAGGACAAGCTGGCCAATGAAGCCGCGGCCGCGGCCAATGAGGAGTGATTGCATATGAAGATCGCCGTTTACGCCGGGACGTTCGACCCGATCACGCTCGGCCACATCGACATTCTGCGCCGGGCCTGCCGCCTGTTCGACAAATTGATACTGGCGGTGGCGGAGGATAACTACAAGCAGACGCTGTTTTCGGCCGACGAGCGCTGCGAGATCGCGCGCCAGGCCGTGGCGGGGCTGCCGAACGTGGAGGTTAAGCGCT
>CANQSW010000069.1 GCA_947626615.1 uncultured Peptococcaceae bacterium
CGATGGCGCGGGTGATGGCCTGGCGGATCCACCAGGTGGCGTAGGTGGAGAATTTGTAGCCCTTGCGGTAATCGAATTTCTCCACGGCCTTGATCAGCCCCAGGTTGCCCTCCTGGATCAGATCGAGAAAAAGCATACCGCGGTTGACGTAGCGCTTGGCAATGCTGACCACCAGCCGCAGATTGGATTCGATCAGGCGGCGTTTGGCCTCGGTGTCGCCCTGCTCCATCGCCTGAGCCAGCTCGACCTCCTCCTGCGCGGAAAGCAGATGCACACGGCCGATCTCCTTCAGATACATACGCACCGGGTCGTCGATAGCCACGCCGTCCGGGATAGAAAAATCGCCGTCGTCGATAACGTCGCTTTGCTCCAGCTTGCGGATATCGGCGTCGTTCGGCTCTTCGTCGATGTTATCGTCCGCCAAAAGCTCCACGCCGTGCTGCGCCATGATCTCGTGGATATCCTCCATATCCTGCACAGAGAGAGCGCAGTCGTTAAAAAGCTCCAGCACGCTGTTCAGCGACACCTCGGTGCGGTCCTTCCACATATCGGCCAGACGCGCGGCGATCTCGTCCCGGCCGAGCGAAGGCATATCCTCCGTCATCTCGTCGGAAAGCTCGCTGAGATTAGTCCCCTCGGTGAAATCCGCCTCGTCCATGCCGGAGGCTGAAATAGCGTCCAGCTCGGCGTCGCTCGGCGCCAGCTCCTCCGGCTCGGCCGCCAGCTGTTCCGTCAGCGGCTCGACCGCAGCTTCCACGGGCTTTTTTTTCTTCGTCGCAGTCAATGAACAAACCTCTTTCCCTAAAAACGCTTTGGCGGGCCAAAGCCTTCCCCATACAACCTTTACCAACCGTATAAAAACGCAATATTTTGCTTTCAGACGCTTCTAAGCTCTCTGATCTCCCGCTCCAGAGCGGATATTTCTTTTAACAGAGCGGCCGCCTGTGCCGGCGCGGCGGCGGCCAGGTCGTCACGCAGGCCCCGCAGGCGCTTTTGCAGGCGCTCGATCCGAATGGCCCTGACGCAGCCTTCGGCCAGCTCCGGCATTTTGGCCGGATCGACGTCGGCCTGCGTCATACGCAGCAGCAGCTGATAGGCCTGTCCCTCGTCCAGATAGCTGAAAAGACTGGCCGGCCGCCAATCGTATTTTTCTTTTATATTCTGTACCAAATGCAATAATTCCTGCAAAGCCGGGCTTTCCAGAAAATTTTCTCCCAATTCCGACAGCGTTCGCTCGAAAATTTCGCGGCTGCAAAGCATGAAAAACAGCAGATTGGCCTGCGTGCGCGCCACTTCGGGCTCGGCCGGGGCGCTGCCCGCGCCGGCTTTTTCCGGCTGCCGCAGGGCGGGCTGGCCTTTCTTCGGCCTAAGCTCCGCGTAGATCGTCTCCGGCGAAACGCCGACGGCCCGCGCCAGCAGGTTCACCACGCTTTCGGCCTCCACCGCGTCGGTGCAGGCGTCAATGTAGGGCTTAAGCTCCCGCACGACGGCAACCTTGCCGGATACGCCGCCAACGTCGTGCTGCGCCAGCGCTTTGTTCAGCTTGTGCTGCCAGAAATCGACCGCGCGGCCCTCCGCCAGCTTGTCCCACTCCACCTTGCCGTATTTATGCAGAAATTCGTCGGGGTCCAGATTATCCGGCAGCGTCAGCAGCCGCACGTCGAACCCCGCCGCGTGCAAAATATCTATGGCCTTATCCGCCGCGTTCACCCCGGCGCTGTCGCCGTCGTACACCAGCAAAACGCGCGTGGTGTAGCGCCGGAGCAGCCTGGTGTGCTCGGCGTTGAACGCCGTGCCCAAAGAGGCCACCGCGTTGGTCACGCCGAACTGGTGCGCCGCCAGCACGTCCATATAGCCTTCCATCAGCACGGCTCTGTCCTCCCGGCGGATCGCCGCCGCCGCCTGAAACAGCCCGTACAGATTCTGCGATTTATGAAAATAGCGCGTCTCCGGCGAGTTCAGATATTTCGGCTGGCCTTCGCCCATCACGCGCCCGCCGAAGGCCACCACCTGCCCGCGATAATCGAAGATCGGGAAGATCAGCCGGTGGTGGAATTTATCGAAAAAGCCCTGCCCGCTCTCGCGGCGGCTGACCAGCCCGGCGTCCTCCAGTTCTTTTAGCTCAAAACCCTGCGAGAGCAGCGCCTTGGCCGCGCCGTCCCAGCCCTCCGCCAGCCCCAGGCCGAAGCTCTGCGCCAGGTTCGCGTCGATCTGCCGCTTTTGCAGATAAGCCCTCGCCTCCTGCCCCGCGCCGCCCCAAAGCGTCTGGTTATAGTGCGCGGCAGCCGCCGCCAGCAGCTTGAAATACCGCCGCCTGCGCCGCATTTCGGCGTTTTCTTCGGGCGATATATCGGCGCTCGGCATCTCCAGCCCCGCCAGCCCGGCGGCCTTTTCCACCGCCTCGGGGAAGGTCATGCCCTCGATCTCCATCAGAAATTTCAGCGCGTTGCCGCCCTTGTGGCAGCCGAAGCAATAAAATATCTGCTTCTGCGGCGAAACGCTGAACGAGGGCGTTTTCTCGGTGTGAAAAGGGCAGAGGCCGATCAGGTTGCGCCCCTGCTTGCGCAGCGAGACGTAGTTGGAGACTACGTCCACGATGTCCAGCCGGGCGTTCACCTCCGCCACAAATTCTTCTGGGATCATTCTTGCCAAGAGCTTTACCCCCGCCGTAATAAACCGCTTGTCCGCCCGGCCGCCGTATGGCCCGGCCACGTTCAGGTTAATTCATATTCGCCGCCGAAGCGGATTTTCCTTTTTTCGCCCGTTTTAGGGGGCGGCGCGGCCGGTTATCGTTATATATTGCCCCGCCTGCCGCCAAAATATACCAATTTCGCCTTTTTCTCAGATGCCAAGCTCCGCAAACAGCCGCAGCGCGTAGGAATCCGACATACCGGCGATATAATCGCAGGCGGCCCGCCGCACGTCGCCCAGGCGCAAAAGCTCCGGCGGCAGCAGCTCCGGCCGGCTGACGAAATGGTCGAACGTATAGTTCAGCTTTTCCTTTAATATTTCTTCCTGGCGGATAGCCTTGGGCGTGCGGTAGACGTGGCTGAACAGAAACTCCCGCAGCTCGTCCATCGCCTGCGCCTCGCGCTGGTTCATGCGGATCCCGCGCAGATCCTGCGAAGCCTCGATCACGGAAAGCACCATAGCGTTGATACGCTTGCTGTTAGTGCCGCCCAGCACCGCCACCGCCGCCTCCGGCAGGTCGGCCGCGCGGATCAGCCCCGCCCGCATCGCGTCGTCGGTGTCGTGGTTAACGTAGGCTATGCGGTCGGCCAGCTGCACCAGCTCGCCCTCCAGCGTGATATTCGGCAGCCCGCCGGAATGATGCAGTATGCCGTCCCGCACCTCCAGCGTCAGGTTCAGCCCCTCGCCGTCCTTTTCCAAAACGTCCACCACGCGCAGGCTCTGCTCGTTGTGGCGGAAGCTGCCGTAGATCTCGTTCAGAGAGCGCTCGCCGGCGTGGCCGAAGGGGGTATGCCCCAGGTCGTGCCCAAGCGCGATAGCCTCGGTCAAGTCCTCGTTCAGGCAGAGCGCCCGGGCGATAGTACGCGCGATCTGCATGACCTCCAGCGTATGCGTCAGCCGCGTGCGGTAATGGTCGCCGTCCGGCGAGATGAACACCTGCGTTTTCATCTTCAGCCGCCGGAAGCTCTTGCAATGTATGATACGGTCGCGGTCGCGCTGAAAGCAGGTGCGGATCGGAGATTCCGGCTCCGGCTTCTGACGGCCCTGGCTGTTGGCGGCGTGCATGGCCTCCGGCGCCAGCAGCGCCGCTTCTCTCTCAAAAGCGTCCTTCAGCATGATCGAACCTCCCCCGGCGGCGCGCCGCCCACTTTTGTGCGGTAAGTTTTCGCCGCCGGGGCGGGCTTTTCCTGCCGGGGCGGCAAAATCCGCCCCTAACGCCGCTCGGGCAGACGCTTGGCCGCCATAAAAGCCGCAAAATCCGCCTCGCTGACGACGTATTTCCGGCCGACGCGCGTGCTTTTCAGTTCGCCGCTTTTCACCAGCTCGCTGATGTAGGCATAGCTTAAAGAGAGCTTAGCCATAAGCTCGCGTATCGTGTAGCCGTCCGCCGCTTGGCCGGCGGCCCGGCTTTGGCAGAACTTCTCCGCCTGAGCGCGCTCGATGAAGAAGCGCCGCCCGATGCGATAGGCCGCCAGCTCGCCCAGATCTATCGCCCGCTTCACCGTGCCATAGCTGACGCCGGCTGCCGCCGCCACCTCCGCCGGCGAAAGATAATCCCGCTCCGCCGCGTTATCTAACCGTTTTTTGTTGTCAATTTCTGTCATTGCCGTTACCTCCAAACTGTGTATTTCTGCTTACAGCTTATGAGCTTGGTCTGGCGTTTAGACTGAACCGTTTGCATTTTCGGCGCAGTTGGTGTATAATGTTGGTGTGAATAGCGCTCCGCTCTGCTCCGCGCTAGGCAAAGCGGACGCTTTGCCCGGCTTGCCAGCCTCACACCCATTCGCGGCTTCGGAAAAATACCCTTGCAAGCAAGCATTTTTCCTCATGGTATAATGTTGGCGTGAATAGCGCTCCGCTCTGCTCCGCGCTAGGCAAAGCGAACGCTTTGCCGCGGCTTGCCAGCCTCACACCCATTTGCGGCTTCGGAAAAATGCCCTTGCAAGCAAACATTTTTCCTCATGGTATAATATATTTTAGCGCGGCCAAATACGGCCGCTGTAAAATCCGTAAAGGAGCTAACAACCTTGACAAATATCAAAGCGATTGCCTCGCGCAACGATCTGGCCGACGCCGAAAACAGCCTGGTGCGCGAATACCGTGCTCTGGTGGACGATCTGCTCGCCGCGCCGGAGCTGGCCCAGCTGGCGGGCTTCCGCCACCATAAGCTGGACCGCCGCCAGCACGTGCTGAACGTGTCGTGGTATGCCTTTCTGCTGGCCCGCCGCTGTCATCTCGACAGTGCCGCCTGCGCCCGGTGCGGCCTGCTGCACGACCTTTTCTTCTATAACTTCAGCGAGGAGGACTGCGGCAAAAGCGAACATATCCGCAACCACCCGCAGCAGGCGCTGGCCAACGCCCGCGCTTTGACGGAGCTCTCTCCCCGCGAGGAGGATATTATCCTGAACCATATGTGGCCGATGAGCGTGGAGCATTGCCGCCATTGCAAGGAGACGTATCTGGTGGCCTGCATCGACAAGCTCTGCTGCCTGCTGGAGCTTTCCGCCGCCGCCTGGCGCTGCAGCAAACGCCGCGCCGCCCGCGCCTGGCAGAACGTGCGCGGCCGCAATTAAGCCCACACCCCCGCTTACCCGGCGGGGTATTTTTTTCGAGAGGTTTGCTATGAGTCCCAAAATAGACGCCGCCAGAGCCAATTTTGCCGCCCTGCGCACGCCGCTGGTCTGCCCCGTCTGCGGCGAAAGGCTGGCTTTGAGCGCCAACAGCTTCCGCTGCCCGGCCGGCCATTGTTATGATATCGCGGCCAAAAATTATCTGAATCTGGCTCCGCGGCTGAAAGCCCCCGCCGTCTACGACGCGGCGCTTTTTGCCGCCCGGCGGGCCGTTTTCGCGGCCGGGTTCTACGCGCCCGTGGCCAAGGCGCTGGCCGACAGAACCGCGGCGCACCGTCAAAGTTTGAAGCGGCCCATAAACGTGCTGGACGCGGGCTGCGGCGAGGGCTATTTTGCGGCGGCGGTCTTAAACGCGCTGGGGCAGGCAGACTGCGAAGTGCTGGCGCTGGATCTGGCCAAGCCCGGCCTGACGCTGGCCGCCAAGGCTGCGCCCGGCTTAAAATGCCTGCTGGCCGACTTAACGCGCCTGCCCGTCCCGGACGCTTCGCTGGATATCATACTGAACATGCTCTCCCCCGCCAACTATCGGGAGTTTCGGCGGGCGCTGCGGCCCGGCGGTCTGCTGCTGAAAGTCGCGCCCGGGCCGGATTATCTGCGCGAAGTGCGGCAAGCCTTTGCTCTGCCGCCCGGCGAGGCCAGCGAGGCGGAATCTCTGCTGGCGACGGCCTGCGGGGCCTACGAAACGGCGGCCTTTACCTATACCCGCCCCGTAAACGAGACGATGCGGGCCGCTTTTCTGGCCATGAGCCCGCTGGCCAGCCACCACGCGGCGGCCGCGCCGGAATTTGCCGCCGTCACCATAGACCTGCGGCTATACGCCGCCCGCTTTTGAGCAAATTGCACAGCAAAAGGCCCTGCCTTCTCGGCAGGGCCTTGGTTTTTGGCGATTTAGCGCAGCAGCTCCTCCACCGCGTCGCGCGATTTGTAGCCGACGGCGGAATTTACCTGTTTGCCGTCGCGGTATACCACCAGACGCGGTATCGTATCGACCTCGAAGCGCTCCGCCAGCTCCAGTTCTTCGTCCACGTTGATCTTGCCGACGATAAGCTCCTTACCCGCGCCCTCCCAGGCCGCGTCCACCTGCTGCAATACCGGCTCGATCATGCGGCAATAGCCGCACCACGGCGCCCAAAAATCCAGCAGCACCGTGCCGGGAGCCTGCTCCACCTCGGCGGCAAAGTTGGCCGTCGTTATCGTTACTTCTGCCATTAGGTTCAACTCCTCTCAATAGGCTTTTTCAATATCCGTTTTTTATCCGTTTTTTAATATGGCCGCCTGGCCGCGGCGTTTATTCCACCGTGACGGATTTGGCCAGATTTTTCGGCTGGTCGATGCTGCAGCCTTTCTGGCTGGCCACGTAATAGGCGAAAAGCTGCAGCGGTATCACCGTCAGCGAGGGCTGCAAAAGCGTCAGCGTTTTCGGCACGGTGAACACCACGTCGGAGACGGCGGACATCTGCTCGTCGCCCTCCACCGCCACGGCCGCGAGATACGCCCCCCGCGCCCGCACTTCCTCCGCGTTGCTGCGTATCTTTTCCACCAGCGGCTGATACGTCGCCAGCGTGAACACCAGCGTGCCCTGCTCGATCAGCGAGATCGTGCCGTGCTTCAGCTCGCCCCCGGCGTAGGCCTCGGAATGGATATAGGATATCTCTTTCAGCTTCAGGCTGCCCTCCAGCGCCACGGCGTAGTCCAGATTGCGCCCGATGAAGAAAATGCTGTGCTTGTTATAGAGCTGCGAGGCCCAGTATTGTATCTTGGCTTTGTCGGCCAGCGCCGCCTCCACCTGCGCGGGCAGCTCCTGCAGCGCAGATCGACGCGGTACGGGCAATGCCGACAGCAAAAATCGACGAAGTACGGGCAA
>CANQSW010000070.1 GCA_947626615.1 uncultured Peptococcaceae bacterium
GGATATCTTCAGTAAGGTGCCTGTGGTCCAGGGCGATTCTCTGCTGACCGACCCGGCGCTGGCGGCGGATATCGACGTTCTGTTGGACGGCAACGCCGTTAAAACGCCGGACGAGATCGACGAAAACGATTGGGACGATCAGCCGTTCTGTTTGGACGTGCCGCCGGAGGTGCGGGAGGGCCGCGTGTTCGTGCCGCTGCGCCTGCTGGCGGAGCTGCTGGGCGTCGAGGTGGCCTGGCAGGGAGAAAACGTCACCCTGCGGCAGGGCGACGCGGAGATACAGCTTGACCTTGCCACCGGCGCTTACGTGCGGGGCGGGCAGACGGGGCAGCTGGACGCCCCGCCGCTGCGTAAAGCAGGCCGCGTGCTGGTGCCGCTGCGCTATGTGGCGGAATGGTTCGGCTGCGACGTCGCCTGGCAGAGCGGCCAGGTGCGGCTCACCACCGCGCCCCTTATGCTGAACGGCGTTAAGGCGGCGTATCTGCGTGACAGCTCCCGCATGACAATAGGCGGCCAGGTATACGAGCTGCGCGGCGATCTGCCGCTGCGCAGCATCTACGACGTTTTGGCATTAAGCCGCGGTGCGGAGGTGGCCGAGCCGGAGCGCTACGGTTATAACGCGGATATAGGCGACTATCACGACGACGGGCAGTTCGTTTTTTACGATGCGGCGGGCAGCGTGCTGGCCGACTTCACGCTTTATCGCATCACGTTCTGGCCGCCGTCGCCGCCGGAGGGCTATACCGCGCAGCTGGTGCTGGATAACCAGACCAACCAATGGTTTCTGCTGGACGACGCCGCCTACGCCCGCCTGCAAAAATGGCGGATCTCCTTCGATTGGGTGCTGGTGGAGGATACCGTGGCCTAGGCGGGGCGTTTCGCGGCGCTGGAGCGGCCCAGCTGGCATTTGGCGGCAAAAAAAACGCGCCGCGGCCAAAAAAAATTAAAAAAATTTTACAAAATCATGTGGCACAATCGACTTTTGCAGGGTATTTACGTATAGAGGGGCGAAATATGCCCAAAGACGATCTATTAAGGAGGGATCTGCGATGAAACGCAAAAAAACGACGTGTATCTTGTTGGCATTGTGCCTGGCCATGCTTTTTGGCCTGGCGAACGCGGCGCTGGCGGCGGAACCTATCGGTCTGGCTTTCGACGGCGTAAGGCTGCCGGAGTATTCGGCCGATAATATCACGCCGTTTTATATCGACGCCGCGCCGGAGAATAAAAACAGCTCGGTCTTCGTGCCGGTGCGGGTGGTATCCGAGCTGCTGGGGGCGGAAGTCAACTGGCAGAACCCCAACATCGATATCCTCTACGGCGATACCGCTATCCGGCTGACTATCGGCAGCCAAACGGCCCAAAAGGGCGAGCAGACTATCACTTTGCGGGCGAAGCCCTACGTGAAAGACGGCCGGACTTACGTGCCGATACGCTTCGTGGCTGAAGCGTTCGATTGCCAGGTCGATTGGGCGAACAATGAAGTGAACGTCCACAGCAAGCCCTGGCAGTTAAACGGCAAAAACGTCGTCGGTATGGCCAGTAAGGTAGAAATGATAGCCGATGTGTTCCGCTATGAATTACGCTCGCCGCTTTTCGCCGCCAAAATGTACGATGCTTTGTTCAATGATCTGGGTGCGGAAGTGCCGGCGCCGGAGCATTACGGCAGGGACGATATCATGGATTTTGCTAATTTTTATTATCAGCAGAGCAATAATATTATTATAGCGGACGACGGAACGGAAGTCCTCGCTTTTGAGATATACGAATGTGCGGACAACGGGTTCGGCCAGCCGCTGCCGCAGGGCTACACGGAACATCTGCTGCTGATGGAAGGCAAATGGTACGCCGTTTCCGATCAGGCGTATGATCTGTTCATGGCGTGGAATCTGCTGGGCCGCTGGGAAGAATGTTAACAGCCAAATATTGCTTAAAAACAAGCTATGCTGCGGGCAAACGGGTTTTGCCGGCAGCATAGCCGTTTTTGGCGTAGGCAGAGTTTGTACAAGCTGAGGTGAGCGACTATGCGAAAATTTATCAGGCGTATTATCCTGCTGGCGGCGCTGCTGTGCTGCCTGCTGCCGGCGGCGGCCTTGGCGGCCGCCCCCACGACTTATCTGAACGGCCTGCCGCGGGCTATGGACGCCGTTTTTGTCGACGGCCATATGCTGTTGTCCGCGCCGGACTGCAAAAATATGTTTGGCGTAAAGGTCAATTATTTCGCCAAAGGCTCGGTATATAAAGAGGACAAGATCCGCATCGACGCCCGCGACGGCAAAAGCTACGTTATGTATCCGGGCAGCACCGCGGTTATCTGCGACGACAGCGTTTACGGCCAGCTGCCGTGCGCGCCGCTCGTCAAAAACGGCAAGGCGTACGTGCCGCTGCGCTTTTTTGCGGATATATTTTATATAACGGTGGGTTACACCAAAGCGGATAACGCGGTTCGCCTCTATGCGCCGGAGTTCGTTATACAAGACGGCGTTCTGCTGCTGTATCGCGGCGCGGATAAAAACGTCGACCTGCACGAGCTGAATATAGATACGCTCGGTCCGGAGGTCTTCTGGCTCAAGGGCGTCTACGGGATAGTTTGGCCGCAGAACCTGACCAAAATAGATTTCGGCGCTTTTTATGGCTGCGACTTCACGCGGCTGAAGCTGCCGGACACGCTTACGGAGATCGGCGACTGGGCGTTCTGCGAATGTCGCCAGCTGGAATATATCGAGATACCCGCCAGCGTCGCCGTCATCGGCGAGCAGGCGTTTAGCAGCGAAGACGAGTTGATCTTGAGCCGGCGTTATGCTTACGCGCCCTATACCGATAAACTGGTCGTCGGCTGCTATGCCGGCAGCGCGGCGGAGCGGTTCGCCATAGAGCGCGGCATGAATTATAAGCTGCTGGACTAAGCCCCGGCGGCGGCTTGCCAAAAGCGCCCGCTATATGGTATGATATTGGCGGGGCTTTCCCCAAAAAATGCGAGGGAGTGTGTAGGAAATGGAAAAATTAGTCTGCTTGTTTTTGGTGCTGCGCCTGCTCACGGCGGGCTATGACGCGGGGGAGGCTACTCCCGTGCAGCCGGCAGAGCCCGCGCCGCCGGCGATAGAGCGCTCCACCGTCATGTTCGACGCCGAGGGCCGCCAGATCTTGTTGGGGCATAAGAGCTATCTGGTCACCGTCGACGAGGACAGCTGGGGCACGGCTGTGCCGGCCGCCGACCTGGCGAGATATCTGGGCGCCGGCGTCACGGCCAACGAAAATGGCATAACTATCAGCTACGGCGGCAAAAAGCTGACGCTTACCGCCGGCAAAAAGCAATTTGGCCAAGACTTTGCCCCGTTTTACGCTGACGGCTGCCTCTACGCGCCGATGGACGCGCTGAGCAACTTCTTCGGCCTGCCCATGCAGGTGGTGGACGATTTTGATTGGCTGGTGGAGGACGAGCCGGATTATCTGGTCACACACCCGCACACGCATGACTTGCCGTCTATCGTCCTGGGCGAAAGCAAATACACGGAGGATTTTTTCTATCAGGAGCTTTATCGGCTGCATTGCACGCTCGAAGAAGATAATGTGGCTATGGTCGAGCGGCACGTCGCCGCGACGGTGCCCTATTCGGTGAGCGAATTAAATAATATCGCCAGTCGGTACGTGCGCTGGCCGCTCGACGAATACGTTTATTACAATTTTATCAATAAAGAACCGACCGACAATTATTTTATCCCGCCGGAGCTGGTGGCAACGGACGGCATGCACCAGCTGCTGCTGGCCATGCAGCGCTATAACCGGGAGCTGGAGGGTATGGTGCTGGCGGCGACGGGCGACGCCGACCATTTAACGCTCACGATATATATGCAATTATATTCCGGCTTTTTTGATCTGCCCTGTCTGTTTGACGTCGATCTTACGCGCCAGCCGGAAAGCTGGCTGCAAAAGTATAATGACGAATACAGAATCGCAGATTATAAGCCGGAGGTCTATAAGCCGGAGATTGGCGCGTGGCAGATAACGGCGGTAAGCAACGTCCGCGGCTATCTGAACGCGCAGGCCCTGCTGGACCATGAACCGGAGCTTTTTGAATAGCCGGGGCTGTCTTCCCGCCCGGCGGCGGGCCCGGTTCGCCGGTATGCGGATCGTATAATATTGAAAAAAACCTGTTGCTTTAGTGTGACATAATATGGGAATGATGAACATGAAAAAACTCAGTATTTTATTGCTATTTGCATTGCTGCTATCGTTGATAGGCTGCACGACCGCAAATGAAAAAACGGCGGCAGAATCATATCTGGCTGATCATACTGATGAAGAGATTCTGGATTGGTTTGAAAATGCGTTTTTGTTCTATCAGGACTTTGAAGATCCGCAAGAAATCTCTACCGAACATTTATATAAATTTACCTTGTTTCATTCAAAAGATAGTTGGTTCAACGAAAACGAGCGACTGTTTTACATTCCGCTGGCAGATATTTATGAAATATTGGATACTTATCTGCCCAGCTACAATTTTGAAACAGATCAGTTTGAAGGTTATATTTATGATGACCAGATCGTCACCACCGCTACAGGTATAGATATGGGCAATACGGCCCTTGATCTTGTTAAGGCGGAAATAATCGATGACGAAAATATTAAAGTTACGTTGCTTGTACATAGTATCGATGGAGAAAACCTGCCGACTGATAACATATATATTACCGCTAAAATTATTAACGGGGAAGCAAAATTTACCAGTCGCAAATCGGAAAGAAATTGAAAAATAACTGATTTATAATGCAGCATCGCCCGGCGGCGGGCCCGGTTCGCCGGCGTAACGCTGTTATAGCCCTGAAAAACGATATCAAAGATATCGCTGCAAAAGCGGCGGAACAAAACGAGCCTGTGGAACGGTAAAGGAGGGGTGGAAATGCGACAAAATGGTTGGAAGCGTCTGCTGGCGGCGATCGTTATGCTGGCGCTGTGCGGCCTGGCCGGCCAGCCGGGCGCGGCGCTGGCGGCGGAAGCCGGCCCGAACATGGCCCTTTTCCCCAGCGCCGGCGAGGTGGAGGGGCTTATAGACGCTCTGCGCTTGCTGGCGGCGGTGGACGACGGTATATCCTTCTCCAAGGCGGATATGACGGTCGGCGAGCGGCTCAACGTCTATTTTTACATAGACGGGAGTTTCGTCCCCAGCCGGGCGGCGGTATACCCGGTGTTTTACGCCGGCGAGCTCTGCGGCATACTTCAGGGCGGCACGAGGCGAAACGCTGATTATTTCGCCGATAATTTCGAGCTGGTCGAACCGCTGCGGCAGCTTTTGCGCGAGGACGAGGGCTTCAGCCTTACCACCGCGTTTGCCCTGGTGTTTGACCGCCGAAACGCCTATTTGTATGACGGCGCAAGCTGGCGCAGGCTCTGGACGTACGGCTCGAATATCGCCCCCAGAGACGAGCTGGACGTGACGGCGGCCATTGATACCTCCGGCATCAGGTTCAATACGCTGGAGTACGTTTATTCTCTTGGCGAGCTGCGTTCCATGGCGCTGCCTGAACGCCGGCAGGAAGTTGATATCGCCGCGCTGCTGGCCCGGCTTATCCCCGGCGGTGGCGGCGTTTACCGGTCGGCTCTGGCGGCGGCGCTGGCGGAACGTTGGGCCGATGCGGCTGCGATCGCGGCGATACCTTGAGCCGGGCGATAGAACTGGCAAAACGAATTACGACAAAAAAGCCCCCGGTCGGTCGACCGGGGGCTATTAAGTTTCAGTTCCAGCGTTCCGATGTGTCGATCACGGCTTGTCCCGCCGCCAATGAGCGCGGCAGATCGATGATGCGTTGATTTTCCGAGCCGCGGAAGTTCAGCTCCAGATTGCGCTGCGCCATGATGAACGGCCCGTCGATCAGGGTGTCGGCCAGCCGCAGCAGCCGCAGCACGGCCGCGTCGTCGTTTTGCAGCAGCTGCTCGAAGGTGTAGCCGGTGTAGATAGCCAGCTCCAGCCCCCGCGCGCGTATGGCTGCGGCCAGGGGCAGCAGCGCCTCCGCCTGCGCCAGCGGTTCGCCGCCGGAGAAGGTGACGCCGGAGATCAGGGGATTTTCGGCGATATCCGCCAAAAGCTCCGCCGCCGACACCATAACGCCGTCGGCAAAATCCCACGTCTGCGGGTTCTGGCAATGCGGGCAATGGTGCGGGCAGCCCTGCACGAAAACCGTAAAACGAATACCCGGCCCGTCGGTTATCGAATCGTTGACGATACCGGCCAGCCGGATATTTTTCTGTTGCAGCAGTTCGTTGTCGGGATCAAAGACCATGTTTTACGCGATCTCTTTCCTCGGCGCGCTTCGCGTCGTTAAAGCGATCCAGCGTGCCGACCAGATAACCGGTGATGCGGCGGATACGTTCAAAGCCGACGCCCTCGCCGATCAAAACTTCCGAAGCCTGAGCTTTCTTTGCCTGTGCCATAGCTGTCGCTCTCCTTTGCGTTAATACGTTTTGGGCACCGCGCAAGCGGTGTATGCTTATTGTAGCGTAAATTCAGCAATTTGTCAATATATAGTTGCAAATTTATTTTTTAACCCAATTTGTTGGGGTGTTGTTCGCGTTCATGCTCCTCGCCGATATCGCCGCAATAGCCGCAGGTGTCGGCGTTGCCGCGGTTGGTGGCCTTGATCAGGCGCAGTTTCTCCACCGGCACGCCCTCGCCCTCGCGGCGGCCGCAGCGCGGGCAGACCTCGTTGATGATGCCGGAATAGCCGCAGACGGGGTCGCGGTCGACCGGGTGGTTGATCGAACCGTAGCCGATGCCGACCTCCTTCATAAAGCGGACGATGCTCTCGAACGCTTCCAGATTCTTGGCGGTGTCGCCGTCGAGCTCCACGTAGGAGATGTGACCGGCGTTGGTCAGCGCGTGATAGGGCGCTTCGATGCTCAGCTTGTCATAGGCGCTGATGTTGTAATACACCGGCACGTGGAAGCTGTTGGTGTAATAATCGCGGTCGGTGACGCCGGGGATAATGCCGAACTTTTTCTTGTCGATGCGGACGAAGCGGCCGGAAAGCCCCTCCGCCGGGGTGGCCAGCAGCGTGAAGTTAAGG
>CANQSW010000071.1 GCA_947626615.1 uncultured Peptococcaceae bacterium
AAAGCCAGCCGCCGTGTATGCGCCCCTGCGAGTTCAGGTGCATGCTCCGCACCTCCATACGCAGATGCGCGAAGCCCGGCGCAAGCTCCACCAGACTGATGCCGTAGAGCCGGGCGAAATTGTCATATTCGTTCATGCAGCGGATCTTTTCCTGCTGCGCCGCCTGCCGAAACGTAGTCACTTGCCTGCCGCCTCCTCTTATTCCGCCTGATAGCTGAATTTGCCGTCTTTAGCGGCGATCTCCGGCTGATTTGCCGCCAGATGCCGCAGGATATGCCAAAGCTGGCGCTCGCTGCCGCCGCACGCGGCCGCCAGCTGCGCCGCGTCGAACGCTTCGCCCGGATTGGCCGCCAGATACTTATAGACGCGGTTTTTCAGCGCGATCAGCTCGCCCGCCGCCTTTTTGCCGAATTCCACCGCCGGCTGATGATAGGCGTTGATGCCGACGAAATCGGCGTAGAAGCCGACGGCCCGCTCGAACAGCGCGATCAGCATACCGACGTAATAAGCCGACACCTCCGGCACGGTGATGATCACGCTCTTTTGGCCGTGGTCGGCCAGCGCCTGGCTCGTGCCGAGCAGAAAGGCCTGCAAATAATCGCCGCTGGTGCTCTCCTCGCGCACTATGGGAGAAGCGCCCGCGCGGTCACGCAATGCCTCGACGAACACCACGAAAGCGTTCGCCGGGCCGGCCACCAGCTGCTGCACGTATGAGTGCTGGTCGGACGAGCCTTTGTTGCCCAGCACCGCCAGCCCCTGCCGCACGCTCCGCCCCGCCAGATCGAACTCTTTGCCGAGCGATTCCATGACCAGCTGCTGCAAATATTTGGCAAACAGCGCCAGCCGGTCTTTATAGGGCAGCACGGCCATCAGGCTGCCGCCCTGCCCGCCCGTCTGCCGATACCAGAACAGCGCCAGCAGCAGCGCCGGGTTGGCCGCCGCCTCCTGCCGCCCCAGCTCGTCGCAGGCCGCCGCGCCGGCCAGCAGCGCCCCGGTGTCTATGCCTTGCAGCGCCAGCGGCAGCAGCCCCACGGCGGAAAGCACCGACGTGCGGCCGCCCACCCAATCCCACATCGGGAAGGCCGCCAGCCATTTTGCCGCGCCCGGCGCGGTGTCGAAAGCGCTGCCCTGCTGCGTTATGCGCACGGCGTTGGCGTAGAAATCCAGCTTGTGCGCGGCAAACAGCGCCTGCGTCTCCACCAGGCCGTTCTGCGTCTCGATCGTGCCGCCGCTTTTGCTGATGACGATAACCAGCGTCTGCGCCAGCGCGTCCCTCTCAATAAGCTCGGCAAAGACCGCGTCCATACCGTCCGGGTCGGTGTTATCGATGAAATGCAGCCGTATCTTATCCTGCCGCGTCGCCAGCGCCTGCGAGACGAACACCGGCCCCAGGCTGCTGCCGCCGATACCGATGACCAGCGCGTCGGTGAACGGCTTGCCGCCGCAGCCCAGCACCTCGCCCGCCTGGACGCGGCGCGCGAATTCGTCTATATCCCGGCGCGTGCCGGCAATCGCGGCCGCGATCTCCGGCGTGGGGGCAAGCTCCGGCCGCCGCAGCCAATAATGCCCCACCATACGCCCCTCGTCCGGGTTGGCGATTGCGCCCGCCTCCAGCGCCCGCATAGCCGCCAGCGCTTTTTCGCAGAGCGCCGCGTTTGCCGCCAGCTCCAGCGGCCCGGCGTTGCCGAGATCGAGCGAAAGCCCGCTGGCCTCGTCCAGATAAAGCGGCCAATCCGGCCTTTCCGTTATCTTCATCGTGCGCGCCTCCTTTTATCTGCCCGCTTCCTTCGCCAGCCGGCTGAAATCAGCCGCCAGCGTCAGCTTGAATTGCTGCCAGTCCGCCTGCCAGCGCCAGTTGCCCTCGGCCCGGCCCGGCACGTTCAGCCGCGCCTCGTCGCCCAGGCCGAACATATCCGCCAGCGGTATGATGACCCACGGCGCGGCGCTTTGGTACATTTTTGCGATGATCTGCGGCCGCTGCTCCGCCGCCGGCACGCCGCCAGCCGCCAGCAGCCAGCCGATCAAAGTCTGGTTGTCGTGCGTGCCGCTGTATAACGCCCGCCCGGCCAGATAAGCCGCGTCGTCCAGCCGCTCCGGCTCGAACTGATAGACCGCCATGCCGGGATAGCCCGTCAGCTGCAGCAGGTTATAGACCTCTTGGTCCAGCAGGCCCAGATCCTCCGCCAGCAGCGGCAGACGCCCCAGCTCCGCCTCGATCTGGCGGAAGAAGCTGTGCCCCGGCCCTTTCAGCCAATAGCCGGAGCGCGCGTCGCCGTCCGCCGGTATCGCGTAAAAGGCGGCGAAGCTGCGGAAATGGTCGACGCGCAGATAGTCGAAATCCTGCAGCGCCACCTCAAAACGCCGCCGCCACCAGCTAAAGCCGTCCTGCCGCATGGCCTCCCAGTTATAGAGCGGGTTACCCCAGTTCTGGCCGTCCGCCGCGAAATAATCCGGCGGCACGCCGGCGGAAAGCAGCGGCTGCCCCGCCTCGTCCAGCAGGAAAAGCTCGCGGTGCGCCCAAACGTCCGCCCCGGCCGCCGCGGCGTAAATGGGCAGGTCGCCGATAAGACGCACGCCGTGCTTGTTGGCGTAAGCCTTGACCGCCCGCCAATCGCGCCGGAAGAGATACTGTCGGCGGCGGCAGAGCTCCATGCCCTCGGCGTATTCCGCGCAGATACGCGGCAGATCCTCGCGGTCGCGCTCCGCCTTGGGCCAGCGCTGCCAGGGCAGCCCCGCCCGCGCCTCGGTTATCGCGGCAAAAAGCGCGTAATCCTCCAGCCAGTCGGCGTTTTCCGCGCAAAATTCCTGATAATCCCGCTGCGGCTCGCCGCTCCAGTCCGTGCGGGCAAAGACCTGCGCCGCCAGGCTCTCCTCGCCGGCGAACATCGAAAGCGGCGTGTAGGGGGATAAATGCTCCTCCACCGGGTGCAGCGGCAGCACCTGCCAGAGCTTCTGCCCGGCCAGAGCCAGATAATCCACAAAACGGCGGCAGGACGCCGCCCAGCCCGCCTCGGAGGGCGGCAGGGCCGAAACGGGGCAAAGCACCCCGGCCGCCCTGGGCAGCCTGGGCTTTTCCGGCGCTTTTTGGCGCAGCAGCCAGATCTCCGCGCCGTAGGCCGGCAGAGTGCGTTTCAGTTCTTCCTGCGGCTCGACCTCCTCGCCGGACAAAAGCTCCAGCCCCCAGTCAAACGCGGCGGCCGGCAAAACGGCTTCGCGCGGCTCGCCCGCCCGGTTGCAGAGCAGCCAGATCTCCTCTTCCGCGTCCGGCGCGGCCATATTAGCCTGCTCCGGCCAATAACGGCGGCAGGCGTAAACGTCGTCGGAGAGGGCCTGCGGCCAGAAATCGCCGTCCACCAGCAGGGGGTATTCCCCGCGCAGGCGGCTGACCGTTCTGTACCAGGCCAGAATATCCTCGTCCTCGTCGCCCCAGGGGTATGTCCCCCGGTTGAACGGGTCGGCAAAGCCCTCCAGCCCGGCCTCGTCGCCATAATAGATGTGCGGCACGCCCCGCATCGCAAATTGCAGCAGCGTCAGCAGCTTCAGGCGGCTTTTGGCCAGCGCCCTCTGCTCGTCCGGCAGCGTGAAAAACTCCGCCGCCGTCTTATCCGCCGGTTCCGCCGCGCCGGAGAGCGCCGTCAGCACGCGCGGCGTGTCGTGCGAGCCCAGCAGGTTCAGCGCCGCGGCAAAATGCTCCGGCGGGTAGTTCTCCTTCAGACTCAAAAGCGCCGCCGCCAGCTCGCCGGCCGTGCGCTCGCCCAGCAGATAGGCCAAAACCTGCGTGCGGAAAGGATAATTCATCGTCGCGTCCAGCTCGCCGCCCAAAAGATAGGAGCGCAGCTCGCCGTAGCTTCGCTTGCAGCTCGCGTCCTCCCAGACCTCGCCCAGCACCAGCGCGTCCGGCTTTTCCGCCCGGGCCGCCCGGCGCAGGTCCTGGATAAATGCGTCCGGCAGCTCGTCCGCCACGTCCAGCCGCCAGCCGGCGGCGCCCAGCCGCAGCCAATGGCGCACCACGCCGTCCTCGTCCAGCATAAAGCGGCGGTAGGATTCGTCGTTCTCGTTCACCTCCGGCAGGGCGGAGACGCCCCACCAGCTCGTGTAATCGTCGGGATAATTTTTGAATTTGTACCAGGAATAATAGAGCGAATCCGGGCTTTGATACGCGCCCAGATCGGGATAGTTGCCGAATTTGTTGAAATAGCGGCTGTCCTCGCCGGTGTGGCTGAACACGCCGTCCAGTATCAGGCGGATACCCAGCGCCCGAGCTTCCTCGGCCAGGCGGCAGAAATCCTCCTCCGTGCCGAAGGCAGGGTCGATCTGGCGGTAATCCGCCGTGTCGTATTTGTGGTTGGAGGTGGCGCGGAAGATCGGGTTCAGATAAAGCGCGGTCACGCCCAGGCTCTTCAGATACAGCAGCTTAGTGCGGATACCGTCCAGATTGCCGCCGAAAAACGGCCAGCGCACCACGCGGCCCGTAGTGTCGTAGCCGTAAAACGGGCGATCGTGCCAGCTTTGCTGCACCACGCGGGCCGAGCCGCGCCAATCCTCCCGCGCCGCCCGCTGCTGGCAGGCTTCCCAAGCCGCGCCCCGGCAGAAGCGATCCGGGAAGATCTGATAGCAAAGCCCCCGGCGATACCATTCCGGCGCGCCCGCCGGGTCATACACCGTCACCTGATAGGAGGGCGGCTCGGTCTGGCTCAGCTCCCCCACGCCGCCCAGCCCGGCCGGATTGTTGCCATAAAACAGCAGGTCGCCCGCGGCCTCGCGCAGCAGAAAATAATACCAGAGCAGGCCGGGCTCCTGCTGCGGCGGCAGCGTGACGGCAAAACGCCGCCCGCCGGCCAGCGGCCGCGCCTCCAGCGGCAGCAGCTCCTCGCCTTTGCCCTCGCGCCAGACGCGCAGACTGGCCTCCGTCAGCCAATCGCCCTCGTCGACGTCTTCTTCCCAAACGTCCAGCGCCAGCGTCAGGCTCTCGCCCAACGGCAGCGCGCCAAACGGCGAGCGGTATTCCGCCCGATGCGAATCATGCAGCAGCTTCATAGATCATATCTCCGTTATTCGCCTAAAATTTGACGGTAAATTTGCACGTAGCGTCTGGCCGAGCTATCCCAGCTGAGATCCCGCGTCATCGCCCGCCTTCTAAGCCCGCGCCAGACGTCGGGTCGCTCATGGTACACGGCCAGCGCGTTTTGGCAGGCAGCAAGCAGCTCCCGCGCGTCATAGCCGGCGAAGCTGAAGCCCGTGCCCGCGCCGGTATTTTGGTCGTAGGGCAGGACGCTGTCTTTCAGGCCGCCGGTCTCCCGCACGATAGGGAGCGCGCCGTAGCGCATGGCGATCATCTGCGCCAGGCCGCAGGGCTCGAATCTGGAGGGCATCAGCAGCGCGTCGCCGCCGGCGTAGAGCAGATGCGCCAGCCGGTCGCTGAACTCAAAGCGCACGGCGAAGTTGGCGTATTTTTCGCCAAAGCTCCTAAAGGCGTTTTCGTATTTGGCGTCGCCCACGCCCAGCACAGCCACCTGCAGCGGCTGCTCCAACAGCCCGCTCAGGATAGCCAGCAGCAGATCCAGCCCTTTTTGCTCCGTCAGGCGGCTGATCAGCCCGAAAAGCGGCAGATCTGGCCGCTCCCGCAGGCCGAACTCCCGCTGCGCCGCCGCCTTGCAGAAAGCCTTGCCGGAGGGCTCGTCCGCGCTGAACGTCCGCGGCAGCAGAGGGTCGCTCGCCGGCGCGTAGACGTTGGTATCGATGCCGTTCAGTACGCCGTGCAGCACGCCCGCCCGGCGGCGGAACACGTCGTCCAGCCCCTCGCCGAACTCCGGCGTGCAGACCTCCGCCGCGTAAGCGGGGCTGACGGTGAGCAGGCAGTCGGCGTAGCAAAGGCCGCCCAGCATATAGTTCAGCGCGCCGTCGCGAATAAGCTGCTCGCGCGCGGCCCGGTTATCCGCCAGACCCAGCACGTCGCCCAAAAGAAAAGGGTCGAATTTGCCCTGAAATTTCAGGTTATGCACCGCAAACAGCGTTTTTATCCCCGCATAGCCCGGCTGCTCCCGAAATTGCTCTCGCAGCAGCACCGGCACGAGCGCCGTGTGCCAGTCGTTGCAATGCAGCAGCTGCGGCCAGAAGCCGCCCAGATGCGGCAGGGCCGCCAGCACCGCCTTGGCGAAAAACGCAATGCGCTCGCCGTCGTCATCGAAGCCGTAAAACGCGCCGCGCTTAAAGTAATATTCGTTGTCTATGAAGTAATATTCCAGCCCGCGGTAGGTCAAATGCTCCACGCCGCAATATTGCCGCCGCCACGCCAGCTCCAGCGGAAAATCCGCCGCGTGCTCCAGCTTTTGGGCCAGCTCCGCCGGCATGGCGGGGAGCTTGGGCAGGATAACGCGCACGTCGGCTCCGGCCTTTTGCAGAGCCTGCGGCAGGCTGCCGCCCACCTCGCCCAGGCCGCCCGTTTTGCCGAAAGGGTCGGCCTCGAAGCTGGCATACAGCACCCGCGGCCGTTGACTATTTTTTGTCATTAAATTCACGTCCGTAACAGAAATTTGGTTCAGATCTCGCTCCCTTTTGGTATCACCAGGGGCTTGGCCGGCGTGCCGAACAGCTTGTTGCCGCGGCTCACCGTCACGTATTTATCGCAGATCACGTTTTCCAGCGCCGCGCCGGGTTCGATCACCGTGCGCTGCATGATCACGCAGTTTTTGACGACCGCGCCTTCGCCCACCTTGACGCCGCGGAAGAGGATACTGTTTTCCACCGTGCCTTCAATGGTGCAGCCCGTGGGGACGAGCGCGTTATGCACGCTGGGAGCCGCGCCGTATTTGGCCGGCGGGCTGTCCTGTATCTTGGTGCAGACCTGATGTTCGGCGGAGAACACCTCCGCCCGCACCTCCGGCCGCAAAAGGTCCTGCGAGCAGGCCATATAATCGCGGATATTGTTCAGCTGGCCAAGATAGCCGGAAAAGGCGTAAGCGCCGACGTTCAGGTTCGGCAGGTTCTCGGCGATGATATCCATCAGATCGAGATAGCCCAGCGCCAT
>CANQSW010000072.1 GCA_947626615.1 uncultured Peptococcaceae bacterium
AGAACCCCGCCACCAGGCCGTAGGTCGCCAGCTCAAACGCCATAGCCACGGCGTTTGGGTAGAGATGCGGCATACCGTATAGGCAGGAGCGCAGCAGCGGCAGGATAAACCCGACCGCCCCGCCCCAGCGCCAGCCGCAGATAAGCCCGCACAAAAACACCGGGATATGCATCGGCAGCAGCATATTGCCGATCTGTCTTAACTGCCCCGTGATAAACGGCAGCACCACGCCCAGCGCCACAAACATAGCGGCCAGCGTCAGATTTTTTACTTTTCCGTTCATAGCAAACCTCCCACGGCGGCAAACCGCCGCTTTGATTATACGCCAAAATGCGGGATACTGCAAGCGGGCGGGCAAACATTGCAGCCAAGGCAAAAATATTGCGGAACGCGGGAGGAATGTGGTAGAATATAGAAAAATATTTGTTTATACCTAAACAAATTCAGCTAAACGGCAAGGAGTGCAATTATGGATAACGGCGAAAAGAAAATTTGGGGCATACACACCCAGGACGACGACCTCTTTCTAAAAAAAGACCTTATCGCAATCGGCTGGGGCGAAATGGGCGACTTGAACCAAATAGAAGCAAACCGCGAAGCATTTAAGAAAAAGTATATAACGACATATCCAAACGTAAAAAAAGGCAGCATTGCTACCGGAGCAGGCATGTTGTATCGTTTCTGCCACGAAGTACAAACCGGCGATTATATCGTGTTTCCTTCCAAGAGCAACCGCGAGATAAACATTGGCAGCGTGGCAAGCGATTATATATATGACCCTTCGCAGACAAATTACGTCCAGACCAGAAAAATAAAATGGCTGAAGCACCTGCCGCGTACCGCGTTTTCTCAAGGGGCTCTTTACGAGATAGGTTCTGCGCTGACATTTTTCACCGTCAAAAATTATGCCGACGAGTTTATATCTGCTCTTGATAAAAGCAAGAAAAACTTCTTCTCCGACTCCGAAGATGAAAGCGTTGCCACGACCGCCGAAGATATCATTGAAAGCACGAAGGATTTCTTGCTAAAAGAATTAAGCCGCCAGTTTAAGGGATACGATTTGGAGAATTTTGTGGCCGATCTTTTGCGGGCAATGGGATATCGCGCAACAGTCTCTCCGCAGGGCGGCGACAGCGGTATCGACATCACGGCTTACAAGGACGAACTGCCGCCCCGTATTCTAGTACAGGTCAAAAGCCAGGACAGCGACATAAAGGAAGCTACTATACAATCCCTGAAAGGAGCTATGCGTGAAGGGGATTACGGCCTGTTCGTTACGTTGTCCAATTACACGAAAAACGCCCGGAAGTATCTGGACAGCACGCCTATTATTCGAGGTATCAACGGCACGGATCTAACGACCTTGATTTTGAAATACTACGATGATTTGAGTGAAAAATACCGCAAGGTGATACCGCTCAAGAGAGTCTATATCCCTGTTCCAAAGGACGAGGAAGATATAGATAAAAAGATGGACTAAATAAAAACAAGCTGAAATAAAAGACCGACTCCGTTTCCCGCAAGGAACGGCGTCGGTCTTTTTCATAAAACAGCGGCAAACCGCACATAGAAAATCGCCGGCGAGCCGTCAAAAACGCGCCGGCGATAGGTCATTTCCCCGAAATTCGGCAGTTATTTGGTCAGCTTGTCCAGCTTTTCACCCTCAACGTAAAGGGATATTTCGCCGCACACCGGGCACACCGCCGCCTTGGGATAAACGGCTTTCGCGGAAAAGCCCTTTTTGCGGATCACGTTGCCGTAGCCGCCGGTAAACGCAAAATCTTCCTCCATTTCAGCGCCGCACCTGATACATTTTCTCATTTCAGCCGCCCCTTTCCAAGTGTTGATCTATATTGTCATTGTATCACACGTTTCGCCGGAAAACAATACTCCCCGCGCCGCCGTGATTTGAAAAAAATCGCGGCAAGCCGGAAGGACTTGCCGTATTCCCAAACGTGGCCGCGATAATTTTCCGGCGTTTTACCGTTTCTGCGTCCGCTGCCAAAAAGCGCCGCGGGCGCAGCCCCGCAAAAAGTTGGTAGCGCGGCGGAGGCGTCGTGAGCGCGCAGGCAAGCGAACAGCCGCAGCCAGCGTGACTTTTTGCGGCAGAGGAGCGGCAGTCCGCCAGCGCCGCCGTGATTTTGCCAAAAATCGCGGCAAGCCGGAAGGACTTGCCGTATTCCCAAACGTGGCCGCGATAATTTTCCGGCGTTTTACCGTTTCCGCGTCCGCTATCGCAAAGCGCCGCGGGCGCAGCCCCGCAAAAAGTTGGTAGCGCAGCGGAGGCGTCGTGAGCGCTGGCAAGCGAACAGCCGCAGCCAGCGTGACTTTTTGCGGTAGAGGAGCGGCAGTCCGCCAGCGCCGCCGTGATTTGCAAAAATCGCGGCAAGCCATAAGGACTTGCCGCGACAAGGTGGTGGAGGTGGCGGGATTTGAACCCGCGTCCGAAAGAGGACCCACCGAACTTTCTACGAGCGTATTCTGCCGTAAATTTCTCGCAGACCGCCGCACAACAGACGAAGCGGCGGCCCGCCAGCCTTTAGGAGATTCCCCGCGGCCTCAAAGGCGTCGGGCCTTGGGTAGCTTGCAGGGGTTGACCTCATTGCCGCAGCCGGCAAGCTGGGCTGCGGGCGAGGTTAGCATTAAGCTGCTAAAGCTACAGGTTTGTTGCCATTTAAGAATGACGACTGCCATAGTTTTACGGGCTGATGGCGTCCCCGGCTCGCTTATCCGACCAATCCTTCCCCCGTCGAATCCAAAAAACACCCCCATGACATAAACAATTACAGCCAAAGCGCCGCAAAACTTGCGCTCAAAAATCGCGGTTTTTATCCTTCAGCGCCCGCTCGATCTGCCGCTTGGAATCCCGCTCCGCCATGCTCTCGCGCTTGTCGTAGAGCTTTTTGCCCCGGGCCAGCGCCAGCTCCACCTTCACCAGCGAGCCGGCAAAATACAGCCGCACGGGTATCAGCGTCAGGCCCTTTTCGCGCAGGGCGGCATAAAGCTTCATTATCTCGTTTTTATGGAGCAGCAAACGGCGCGGCCGCTTTTCCTCGTGGTTGTTGATGTTGCCGAAGTCATACGGGCTGATATGCAGGTTATACAGCCAGACCTCGCCCTTTTCCACCCGGGCGAATGCGTCCACCAGGCTGGCCTTGCCCGCCCGCAGCGATTTCACCTCGGTGCCGAACAGCTCGATACCGGCCTCGTATGTCTCCAGAAAGCTATATTCATGGCGCGCCTTGCGGTTTTCGATGATCGTTTTTCCGGCCATAAGGCCCTCCTCTTTTCGCCGGCGGTCAGGCCGGCACGAAATCTATGCGGCGCTCCGGCAGATCCACCTTCGCCACCCGCACGGTCAAGGGCGTCCCCAGCGTGAAGCTCTGCCGCCGCCCCTTTAACAGCATGGTCTCGGCGTAATAATTATACTCGTCCGGCGGCAGTTCGTCAACCGCCACGCGCCCCTCCACGCCGTTTTCCAGCGCCACGAAAACGCCGCCCGGCGTCACGCCTGAGACCTTGCCCGGGAATACTTCGCCGATATGCCCCCGCATATACAGGCAGCATTTCATCTTCACGGCCTCGCGCTCCAGCTCCTCCGCCGCGCGCTCGCGCTCGGAAGCCTGCCGTGCCGCCGCCGCCATATAAGCCCCCGGTTTTCGGAAGCTGAAGCGGTCGTCCGCCGTCATCAGCTCATGCTTGACGGCGCGGTGCACGGCCAGATCGGCATAACGCCGTATCGGCGAGGTGAAATGGCAGTAATATTTGGCCGCCAGCCCAAAATGGCCGCTGCAATCCGGCGAATATTCCGCGTGGCTCATGCTGCGCAGCGTCATAAGCTGGATAAATTCGTCCTCCGGGCGGCCCGCCGCCCGCCGCAGCAGCTGCTGCACCTCGCGTGGGCTCACTTCGCCCCCGCTGCCAAGCTCGCCGTAATCAAAGGCCAGCAGAGCCGCGTTCAGCGCCGCCAGCTTTTCGCCCTGCGGCCCCTGGTGTACGCGGTAGACGAACGGCAGCCGTAGCCGGTGAAAATGCGCCGCCACCGTTTCGTTGGCCGCCAGCATGGCCTGCTCGATCATCTTTTCCGCCAGGCGCTGCCGCCGTTGGAAGATAGCCGCCACGCTGCCGTCCGCCGCCATTTGCACTTTAAGCTCCGGGAAGTCGAAGTTGAGCGCGCCGCGGCGGCTGCGGCTTTTCTCCAGCACGCCCTGCAAAGCCGCCAAAGGCAGCAGCAGCGGCAGCAGCTCCCGCTCGGCGGGCGAGAGCCGACGCTTATCCCCCAGCAAAAGGGCGTTCACGCCGTCGTAATCCAGCCGCCGGAACACGTTGATCACGGCCGGGCATATCTCATAGCTCACCAGCCGCCCGCGCGGCGTAAATTCCATATCGCAGCCCAGCGTCAGCCGGTCAACTCCGGCGTTCAGGCTGCAAATGCCGTTGGAAAGCTCCTGCGGCAGCATCGGCAGCACCCGATCCGGCAGGTAGACGCTGGTGGCGCGGGCAAACGCCTCCTGCTCCAGCGCGCTGCCAGGCAAAACGTAATGCGAAACGTCCGCAATCTGCACGCTGAGGAAGAAATTGCCGTTCGCCTCGCGGCGGCAATACACGGCGTCGTCAAAATCCCGGCTGTCCACGCCGTCGATAGTCACGAACGGCAGGTCGCGGTAATCGCGCCGCCCGGCCAGCTCCCGGCTCGATACCTGCTGCGGCACGGCGGCGGCTTCGGCCAAAACGGCGGCGGGGAAGTCTCCCGGCGCGCCCAGCTGCCACATCATCATCTGCATATCCTGTCCGTCGTTTTTGACCAAATCGGCCTCGTCCAGATGATGCAGCACCCGCAGCACCACGCCCTCCAGCCGGGTCTCCGGCGTTATGCTTTTGCCCTCCGTCGGCGTGAGCAGCTTGATCAAAACGTGGTCATACTGCCTGGCGTCGGCGGTGTTGTTCGCCGCGATGAAAATATCCGGCCAGCCGGGCTGCCGCGTCCGCACGAAGCCGTAGCCCCGGCGGCTGGTCATAAAATAGCCCTCCAGCTTGGGCGCGGGCTTTTGCTCCCGCTGCTGCGGCTGCGCCTGACGGGCGGCTGGCCGCCTGCTCCGGCTCTTTTTGGCGGCGGCCTTTTGCCGCAGCCCCGGCGGCTTGGCGTGGGGCGTTTTTGCCGTTTTTCTTCTCATAGCCCGCCCAAACCTGCCTCTGCCGCTGCTTCCGGCTGTTCCGTCACGCCGTCCGGCGTCGCCGCGTATATCTTCGTGCGCGCCAGCGCCGCGGCGATCAGCTCGTCCACCGCCAGATTTTCCTCCATGGCCTCGGCCTCGGCCAGGCGCGGCTTGATCTTCGGGTGCGGCGGCAGAAAGACGGTGCAGCAATCCTCATACGGGCGTATGGATATGTCGAAAGTGCCTATCTGCTGGGCGCGCGCCACGATCTCCTCCTTATCGAAGCCGATAAGCGGCCGCAGCACCGGCATTTTGGTCACGCTGTTGATAACGTACATGCTCTCCAGCGTCTGGCTGGCCACCTGCCCCACGCTCTCGCCCGTATAAATGGCGATAGCGGCGTTGCGGCGGGCGATCTGCTCGGCCAGGCGGAACATGAAGCGCCGCATTATGGTGATGCCGTAATCCTCCGGGCAGGCGGCGTGTATCGCCTTTTGTATCTCGGTGAAGTGTACGGCGTGGACGCGGATCGGCCGGTTATGCCAGCCGGCCAGCACCTGCGCCAGATCCAGCACCTTTTGCAGCGCCCGCTCGCTGGTGAAAGGATAGCTCTCGAAATGCACGGCCTCGATATTGACGCCGCGCTTCATCGCCATAAAGGCCGCCACCGGGCTGTCGATGCCGCCGGAGAGCATGACGACGGCCCGCCCGCCCGTGCCGACGGGCATACCCTTGGCGCCGGGCAGGCTGCCGCAGTAGACGTAAGCGCCCTCGTCGCGCACCTCCACGTTGACGATGTTTTTGGGCTTGTGCATCTGCGCGGTATAAAGCTCGCCCGTCTGCGCGAAGATATAGCCGCCCACGGCCCGGCTGATCTCCGGCGAAAGCAGGGGGAAGCGTTTATCGGAGCGGCGGCTCTCCACTTTGAACTCGCCGCCATTGGGCAGAGCCTCTTTGAGCGCGGCCAGCGCCGCCCGCTGGATCGCCGGCAGCTCCTTGGCCGTCCGCCGCACCGGGCAAATGGCGTAGATACCGAAAACGCGGGCCAGCCGCGCCGCGACCTCGTCGCGGTCGCCCAGCACGGGCACGGTTATCCGCCCCAGGCTGACGCTGACTTTGCGCTCCGGCAGGCCGGCCAGCGCCAGCTCGATGTTTTTGACCAGACGGTTGATGAACTGGTTTTTGTTCTTGCCCTTCAGCCCCAGCTCGCCGTATTTTATCATTAACAACTGTTCTTCCTGCATTTTCCTCTCCCCCAAGATATTAACGGCGGCGCGGCTGCAACACCTCGCGCAGCGCCGTCACCTGACGCTTGACTATCGCGGCGGCGCGCTCCGCCTCCGCCTTCGTGTTCAGATACGAGAAGCTGAAGCGCAGCGTCCCCTCGATACGGGCGCGGTCAAAACCCATCGCCGCCAGCACGTATGAGAGCTTATCGCGGCGCGCGGCGCAGGCCGACCCGGCGGAGACCAGCAGCCCCTCATCCTCCAGCATATGCAGCAGCACCTCGCTTTTTACGCCCTCGAAGCTGATACTAACGACGTTCGGCAGCGCGCCCTCCGGGCTGTTCAGCCGCCAGCCGGGCAGATCGCTCAAATTATTTAACAGCGTTTCCTTAACTTCGGCCACGCGCTCCAGCCGCTCGTCCAGCTCGTCATAAGCAAGTTTAGCCGCCAGCCCCAGCGCGCAGATGCCCGGCAGATTTTCCGTGCCGCAGCGCCGGCCGCCCTCCTGCCCGCCGCCCGTTAACTGCGGGGCCAGGCGCACGCCGTCCCGCACGTATAAAAAGCCCGTGCCCTTGGGCGCGTGCAGCTTGTGGCCGCTG
>CANQSW010000073.1 GCA_947626615.1 uncultured Peptococcaceae bacterium
TGCGCGACGTGGATTACGCGCTGCTGCTGACTTTTGCCTGGCTGTTTATTTTTATCGGCAATCTGGGGCAGCTGCCGGTCATCGCCGGATTTCTGCGGCAGACGGTCACGGGGCATGAGGTGGCGGCGGCTGTGCTGACCAGCCAGGTGTTTTCCAACGTACCCGCGGCCATATTGCTCTCCGGCTTTACGGATAACGCCGCCAGCCTGCTGGTGGGCGTGAACCTGGGCGGCCTCGGCACGCTGATCGCCTCCATGGCCAGCCTGATATCCTTCAAATTCGTCCAAAAAGAAAACGTGAGTCAGCTGAAGTATATAGCCGTGTTCACGCTGGTCAGCCTTTTGCTGCTGGCCGCCAACCTCGGACTTTATTGCCTGATAAATTAAAAAACCCGCGGCAGGTCTGACCAAACCGCGGGGTATTTTTAAGGCAGATTATTTTTTAGCTGGAAATTCCGGGTTGAACGCATAGAAATTGCGGCAGTTCAGGCGGTCTTTGGTGCGCTCCAGCGCCTCGCCGAACCGCTGAAAATGTACGATCTCCCGCTCGCGCAGGAATTTCAGCGGCTCCAGGATATCGGGATCTTCCACCAGATTGATCAGGTTGTCGTAGGTCGTCCGCGCCTTCTGTTCGGCCGCCATATCCTCGTGCAGGTCGGTGATGACGTCGCCCTTGGATTGGAAGTATGCCGCCGTAAAAGGCACGCCCGCGGCGGACACGGGGTAAATGCCGGTGGTGTGGTCGACAAAATAAGCGTCGAAGCCGTTGGCCTTGATCTCCTCCGGCGTCAGCCCCTGCGTCAGCTGGAAGATCATCGCGCTGACCATTTCCATATGGGCCAATTCTTCGGTGCCTATATCCGTCAGCACTCCGGCCACGTCGCGATAGGGCACGCTGTAACGCTGCGAAAGATAGCGCATCGAGGCGGCCAGCTCGCCGTCCGGCCCGCCGTATTGCGAGATTATGGCCTTGGCGGCGCGGGCGTCGGGATTTTTGATATTGATCGGAAACTGCAGCTTGCGGTCGTAATTCCACATAAATTATTCGGCCTCCTTTTCCCAGGGCCAGGGCTGTTCTATCCAGCTCCAGCCGTCATTTGCTTTTATGCCGTAAACCGTGAGCGGGCCGAATTTATCCTCATATTCGGCGGTGAGAGTGTCAAGCAGTTTGTTGTAATAGTCAAAATAGCTCAAAGCGTTGGCGTCTTCGGGGTGAGTGTCTAAAAACAGCTGCGCCTCCTTCACCAGAAAAGCCACGTTCTGAACATCGCGCAGCAGCTGCTGCTTTTCGCCGGTATTACTCATTTGGAACACCCCCTTGCGCAGGTTTGGCAGCGCGCGGTTTTCGTCGCCGCGGCAGCGCCGTTTACCTTGGTGTAGGGAAGATCGAGCTCCGGAAAGATAGTGCCGTTCACAAACGCGGTCTCCGGGCGGTACGTCTCATGCCAGGTCTGCATGGGAACGCTCGCGATCGCCAGATAGGTACAATTATTCTGATTCACTTTTTGCCCTCCTTAAGCGGGAAAATTCTGTATGATATAGTATATTGCCTCGGCGGCAAAAGGTGAGCGCGGTGGCGCTGTCTGTTTACTTACAGTTAAAAATCGTCTGCTAACATCTGAAATAAAGGAGCGTATCATGTCGGATCAGACCAAGGAAGACAGGCTGCTGCTGGCAGCCTTACAGGATAAGAGACGCCAATGCGAGGCCGGCGCCTACCTGACGTACAGCTTTTTTCTGGACGCCCGGCAGCAGGAGCTGGCCCGGCGGGAGCTTTCCGGCGCGGCTCACGCCTTTTGGGGCGGCTATGCCGAGGCGGAGCGGCGTATCCTCATCTTTCTGCCGGACTATATGGCGGACGAAGCCGCCAAAGCCGCTTTCGGCGCGGCCTGCCCGGAGGACGACCCGCTGGCTGTGCTGCGCGTGCGGCCAAACGCCAAAAACGCCGCTCTAAGCCACCGCGATTATCTGGGTGCGCTGCTCTCGCTTGGCGTGGAGCGCTCCCGCGTGGGGGATATATTGGTTTCCCCGGCGGGCGCGGATATCGTTATCCTGCGGGAGATCGCGGCTTTTTTGCAGCTGAACTTCACGCGGGCCGGGCGGCACGAACTGACGGCGGAGGTGCTGCCCACCGCGGTTATCGCCGCTTACGAAGCGCCCAGCCGTGATTTTACCGCCAATGTGCCGTCGCTGCGTTTGGACGCCGTGGCCGCCGCCGCTTTCGGCATATCCCGCAACAAATGCGCCGAAGCCGTCGCGGCAAAACTGGTGGCGGTGAACGGCCTCGCTACCGGGCGGGCGGATCAGAGCGTGGCCGCCGGCGACAGCATAACCTGGCGCGGCAAGGGCAAGGCCAAACTGATGAGCGTGGACGGCCGCAGCCGCAAAGAGCGGCTATTTGTCACCATAAAACGCTATATCTAAAATTTATATTGTTAAGGCGCGTAAATAATGCTATAATATTATGATAATAAGCTATGTTGAGCCGACGGAAGCAGAGGTAGAGGCAAAATGTCTTGTTATACGGTGATCGAACTGGGCAGCGACGAGATACTGCGCGCCAAATGCGTGGCGGTGCGCCGCTTTGACGAGCGCCTGCAAAAAATGCTGGAAAATATGGCCGAGACGATGTACAGCTATGACGGCGTGGGGCTGGCCGCCCCGCAGATCGGCGTGGCCAAGCGTCTGGTGGTGATAGACGTGGGCGACGGCCTGCTGGAGCTGGTGAACCCGGAGATAACCGAGGCGGAGGGGAAAGTCCTCGGCGTGGAGGGCTGCCTTTCCGTGCCGGAGCAGCAGGGTTACGTTTACCGGGCCGCAAAGATCCGCGTCAAAGCGCAGGATAGAACGGGCCAACCCTTTGAATTTGAGGCGGAGGGCCTGCTGGCGCGGGCCTGCCAGCATGAGATAGATCATCTGGACGGCGTGCTCTACATCGATAAGCTGGCGCACCCCAGCGATGCGGAAATAGCGGCGCTGGCAGCGGAGGAGGAATAATCGATTTGGCGGAGAAAAACCGTGATTTTCGTCAGGATTTTCGTATAGTATATTTCGGCAGCCCGGATTTTGCCGTGCCGCCGCTGCTTGCTTTGCTGGCGGCGGGCTATGACGTGCCGCTGGCCGTCACCCAGCCGGACAGGCCGAAGGGCCGCCGGCATGAGCCGACGCCGACGCCGGTGCGCCTGGCGGCCGAGCAGGCCGGTATCAAAGTTATCGCTGCGGCTGACGCCAACCGGCCGGAAGTCGTGGCGGAGCTGGCCGACCTGAAGCCGGATCTGCTGGTGGTGGCCGCCTTTGGGCAGTATATGCGGGAAGAGTTGGTGCGGACGGCGCGGCTGGGGGCGATCAATATCCACGGTTCGCTGCTGCCGGCCTACCGTGGCGCCGCGCCGATACAGCAGGCGCTGCTGGACGGCCTGCCGGAGACCGGCGTGACGATCATGTATATCGCGCCAAAGTTGGACGCGGGCGATATGCTGGCCCAGCGCAAGATACCGATCGAGCCGGAGGATAACACCGGCACGCTGCGGCAAAAGCTCTCGCAGATCGGGGCGGAGCTGCTGCTGGAGACGCTGGAGCGCCTGCGGGCGGGCAATGTCACAGCCACACCGCAGGACGAAACGCTGGCCACCTATGCCGGCAAGCTGACCGCGGCTATGGAGCGGCTGGATTGGCGGCAGCCTGCGGCGGATCTGCATAATCTGGTGCGGGCGCTGACCCCGGACGCTTCGGCGTATTGCCTCTACAAAGAGGCTGGTCGGGCAGAGCCGCTGCGCCTGAAGATATGGCGAACCGAGCCTGCGGCTAACGACGCGGGCGGTGCGCCGCCGGGCCAGGTCATCGGCTGCGATAAGGAGGGTCTGCTGGTGGCGGCGGGGCAGGGCGTGCTGAAGCTGCTCACCGTGCAGCCGGCCGGCAAAAATCAGATGAACGCCGCCGCCTGGTGGCGGGGCCGGCGCGACTTGCAGCAGGCCGGCTTGATTTTCGAGTGATAGCTGAAAAATTTCAGGAGGAGAGCAAATGTTTTATTATTCGACCGATCCGCTATATTTATTGGCCTGCCTGTTGATGATACCGGGCATTTTGATCGCCTCTTGGGCGCAGATGAAGGTATACAGCAATTACAGCAAGTATTCCAAGGTGCAGACGGCCTCCCGGCTCACGGGCGAGGCGGCCGCGCGCCAGATACTTAACGCCAACGGGCTTTCTCACATCGCCATTCAACATATCTCCGGCGAGCTGACCGACCATTACGATCCGGGCAGCAAGGTGATACGCCTTTCCGACGACGTTTACGAAAGCACATCTCTGGCCGCTGTGGCCGTAGCGGCGCATGAATGTGGCCACGCTATCCAGGACGCGCAGGAATATCAGCCGCTGCGGTGGCGTTCCGCTATCGCCCCGGTGGCCAGCTTTGCCACGCAGGCTTCCTGGGCGCTGATATTTGCCGGCCTGATCTTGAGCCTGACGAATTTTGCCATGATCGGCGCGATCATGTTCGGCGCGGTGGTGCTGTTTCATCTGGTGACGCTGCCGGTGGAGCTCAACGCCTCGGCCCGCGCGCTGAATATCCTGCAAAGCGAGCAGATATTGGTGGGCGACGAGGTGATCGGGGCCAAAAAGGTGCTTTCCGCAGCCGCGATGACGTACGTTGCCGCCGTTGTAAACGCGATAATCCAGATCGTCCGTTTGATCATCATGGCGCTGACGTTCCGCCGCAACCGCTGGTGATATGAGCGTCAACGCCCGGCAGCTGGCGCTGCAAATACTTTACGATATCTCCTACGAGGGGGCTTACGCCAATCTGGCGCTCTCCGCCGCTTTGTCGCGCGTGCAGTCGGCTGCGGCGGATAGAGCCTTCTGTACGGAGCTGGTTTACGGTACTCTGCGCAGGCAGGGTACCTTAGACTATATTTTGAGCCGTTTTTGCCGGGAAAAACTCGCCAAATTGCCGCCGCTTATCCTGTTGGCGCTGCGGCTCGGCGCTTATCAGCTGCTTTATATGGACAAGATACCCGCGTCCGCCGCCGTAAACGAGAGCGTGAAGCTGGCGCGGCGTTTCGGGCATCAGGGCACGGCGGGGCTTACCAACGCGGTGCTGCGCCGTATCGACCGCGAGCGGGCGGCTATCGCCGCGCCGGCTTTCTGGCCGGATAAAGCGTCCGCCCCGGCGGAATTTCTGGCCGCGTATTATTCTCACCCGCTGTGGCTGACGGAGGAGTGGTGTTCCCGCTTTGGCTTGGCAGACGCCGCCAAGCTCTGCGATTTTAACAACCGGCCCGCGCCCTACACGCTGCGGGTGAACACGCTGCGAACCGACCGCAGCGCCGTGTTGTCGCTTCTGGCGGCTGCCGGCATCGACGCCAAGCCGCTGCCTTATCCGGCAGAAGCCATTGAGGCGGCGGGCGGTGGGGTGGCGCTCAGCGAGCTGATAGAAAAGGGCCTGCTTTATCCCCAGCAGCTGAGCTCCATGTTGGCCGCGCACGTTTTAGCTCCCGAGCCGGGGCAGACCGTGCTGGACGTTTGCGCCGCGCCGGGCGGCAAGACCACCCATATGGCGGCGCTTATGCAAAACCAAGGCAGGATACTTGCTTTCGATACGCACGAACATAAGGTAAAACTTATCGAACAAAACGCCCGCCGGCAGGGTATTGCAATTATACAGGCCGCTGTGGCGGACAGCCGCGATCTCTCCAGCCTGCCGGACGCTATGTCTGATCGTATTCTGGTTGACGCGCCCTGTTCGGGCCTTGGCGTGCTGCGCTCCCGGCCGGACGCGCGCTGGCGCAAGCAGCCGGAGGCGGAGCGGGAGCTGGCCGCGCTCTCCGTTCAAATATTTGACGAAGCGGCCAAAAAGCTGAAGCCGGGCGGGCGGCTGTTATTTTCCACCTGCACGATCAGCGAGATCGAAAACGAGCAGGCGGCCGCCAGATTTGCGGCGATGCACCCTGAATTTGTTCCCCGGCCGATCGAATATCTGCCGGAGGTCTTTCAACATCAGCCGTCCTTGCAGCTGCTGCCCTTTCGGCAGGGGCTGGAGGGTTTTTTCTTCGCGTTGTTTGAAAAACGGCGGTAATATAGCGGAAAGAGAGGCGGCGGCATGGCTTTTAAGGCCGAAATAAGCCTTCTGGGCAAGAGCAAAACGGAGCTTAAGGCAATTTGTCAGGCGGCGGGGTTTGCGCCGTTCAAGGGCGATATTTTGTTCCGCTGGCTGCAGGGCGGCACGCTGGATTACGCCGCGATGACCGATCTTTCCCGCGGCGAGCGCGCTTATCTGGCCGAGGCTTATCCGCTCGCCGCGCCACAGATCGTCAAGGAACAGAAAAGCGCCGACGGCACGACCGCCAAGCTGCTGCTGGATTTCGGCCGGGGCGACGACGAAGAGCAGCCCGTGCTGATCGAGCTGGTCGTCATGCTCTACGAGCGCGAATCCAGCCGCGACCGCCATACGCTGTGTATCAGCACCCAGGCGGGCTGTGCCATGCGCTGCGCCTTCTGCGCCACCGGGCTTTCCGGCCTGACGCGGAATTTGAGCGCGGGAGAGATCGTGGCGCAGGTCATTATGGGGCGGAACTGGCTGCGTGAGCATGATTTGGGCGAGGTGACCAACCTGGTTTTTATGGGCATGGGCGAGCCTTTGGCCAATTATGCCGCCCTCATGCAGGCTTTAGCTATTTTGAACGATCCGGCGGGCTGCAATATCGGCCGGCGGCGCATGACGGTATCCACCTGCGTCGAGTAGGAGATGGGGATCTCGTTGATGGGCTTGGTGATGTCCAGCGCCGGGGC